>CAZBWI010000001.1:0-12835 GCA_964495825.1 uncultured Candidatus Peribacteria bacterium
TAACTCGATCATTGACTGTAATGTATTGCTATAAGTTCTCTTTCTTCTTTAGATAACTGTGTATGCGCCATTTTCCATCTCACGGAAATAAATACTTTTGCTTATATTTACTTCCTGTGCATTTCGAACTTAAATTTTTAATTCAAATAATTTCTTGACATTACCAAGCAAATTCTTACTACTTACGTAGTAACAAATTAGTCTACATGTATATCTTTTGTTGTATCTCATTTATCTAACTAAAAAACTAATTCCAATGAACTTTAACGTTAAAATGGATGACAAGAAACTTAAGGTGGATATCGAGAAAACAAACTTGAAGGACATTTTGATATATTGTAAACCAAAAGAAAGGTTGGTACTTATGAAAAAATTTGGTCTCGATGGATCCAAAGAGACACCTCTCCAAAGGATCGGAAAAGAGTATTCATTGACCAGAGAAAGGATCAGACAGATTGAAACGCAAGCACTCATGAGATTCAGGAGATTGATCGTAGGAAATGAGACATATATGGAAGTACTCCAAGAAGCTAAGAAAATCCTCGATGTACATGGAGGTTTACTCTGCGAAGATGTATTGATTTCTAAATTAGTAAATAAGAATATCTTTAAGTTCACGAGACAAGAGCTTAAACTTATTCTCGTTTCTGATTTTGATGTAACATATCTCAAGAGAAATAAATATCTAAACAAAGCATTTTATCTCGAACCATTATACGAAGATTTATTGACCAAAATGGTTCTTACGATTACTGCATACTTCGAAAAGAGAAATAAGAGCCAAGACCTATACGAATTCATCGGACGGTTGAAGGAAAATTTTGCTAAGGATTACAAAGATATTCACTATATGAAAAACGATTTATTCTATGTAAACTTTTTTGACGCTATCAGAGAAATCAATGTATTCGATGGAAAAATTGGATTACCTACGTTTGCAGATGTAAACCCAAAGACTATCAAACTCAAAATCCTCTATACCATGAGAAGGATCAATAAGCCTATTCATTACCAAGAATTACCAGCTAAGATCATGGAACGATTCCCTCAAAAAAATGTGAAGATCAATACCGTACACAATGAACTAGTAAAAAACAACGATTTATTTGTCAATCTCGGACTTGGAATCTATGGATTGAAGGAATGGGGATATGAAGGAGGTATGGTCAAAGAAATCCTGGTAAGGATATTTGAGAGGAACGACAGAGCTATGAATGTCAAAGAACTCTGCAAAGAGATGTTGAAAGAGAAGATGGTAAGTCCAAACACAGTTATGTTAAATCTTCAAAAGTACAAAGATTTGTTCAGAAGAGTAGAAAAGGGTGTTTACGAACTCATCAAGTCAAAGAAATAATAGAACCTAATATACAGACAGACTGTTATCCCCACGAAAGTGGAGAACAAAAAATCTTGCTTCCCAGCAGGGTTTTTTTGTTTGTTTAGCATACAGGTGGGAATTTCCACCCGGGTGTTAACAAAAAAACCTGACGGAACACCGTCAGCTTCTTGATGAGAATAAATCGCTACTCCATTAATCCCAAAGTTTCTTTCGGTTCACAAGCAAATAAATGCCTACAAAAACAAGGATCAGAACCAAAATACACAAACCTCCTCTTGCTATCCATGAAGGTAAAGAAGGAGTTTTCCAGGCCAAACCGCCTGCAAAAAAGAAAGCCATAATAGGCATACAAAACGAAAAGAATTTTCCGTTAGCCAACATAAAAGGCTCAATAATTTTGTACATGGTTTCGTCGAATTTTTCCATTATCATATATGTTATACTTATATACAATATAGATTGAATAAAAAAAACCTGCGAAATACGCAGGACTTTGTATTAGAGATGACACTTATAACAATCGCTTGAGCGTCCTTTCTTGGGAAATACAGAAACACCCAAAAAGACGCCAACCAAAATAATGAACACAGAAAGTACCCGGATTACTAGAACAGTAGTATCGTTAGGAACATGACTGGCTTGTATAAACATGTTGATGCCAAAATAAAAAAACATACCAACAATAATAATAGTACCAAAAACTCGTAACCAATAGACAACCGAGTCACCATCAATATTCCGAAACCAGGAACCGATTTTGTTAAAAAATAAAATAAAATTTTTCATTTTTGTCAATATTTTGTTTTAAACAAAAAATAATCATTTACCTAAAGATTTCAAGCACAAGAATACTTGAAAAAACAGAGAATAATACTACTCTACAGCAATGTTCACACCGGATATCAGCAAAATACCACATAATGCAGGAGTCTATCTCTTCAAAGACAAGAAAGACAAGATTTTGTATATCGGCAAAGCAAAAAATCTCCAAAAAAGAATCTGACAATATTTTTCACCCAACTCGCTCCGAAAACAGGAAATGCTTTCCAAAGCGAACAAACTCAATTTCCTCATAACCAAAAACGAAAGCGAAGCTCTCTATCTGGAAGATAATCTCATCAAACAACATCAACCAGAATATAATAATTTATTAAAAGCTGATAACAGTTACGTGTATATCAAAATCACGAAAGAATTGTTTCCACAGATTTTCCTAACAAGAAAAAAAATCAATGACGGATCACTCTATATAGGACCAAAAAATAATACCATCCAACTGAAAATTTTTCTCCAATATATGAGACAAATACTCAAATTTAGAGGTTGTAAAACTACACAGTTCAAACAAGAGAAATTATGTTCAGATTATTACTTCTGAATTTGTAGATGACGATGTAAGGAGCCATTAAAAAACAAACCAGAAGAATATAAAGATATTTTGAATATCATTACTTCCTTTTTCAAAGGAAATACCAAACCCATCGAGCACGAGATCCACAAACAAATAGAGGCTGCAGTTATCGATGAAAATTTTGAACGAGCAGCCCAACTCAGAGATATCTATCAATCACTACAAGGATTCATCGAAAAACAAGATGTTGTGTTACCGGAAAAAAAAGACGGCTATCTCGCATTGATAAAAACAATAGGAGAACAATTTATCTATACAGTCCTTGTCTTCACCCAAGGAAAACTGATGGATGTCATCACAAACAAAGAGCAGCACAATGATATCGAAGAAGATAGTCTTCACCTAGCTATTCAAAGAACATTCGGCGAATGAAACATACAAAAAAACACGAACGAAACTATAATAACTTCATTAGCTAAAGGCCTCCTTGATAAGAGAAGAAACAAAGGTGTATTTATAAAAAAGCTAAAACCACTCATACAACTCGCCGAAAATTTTCTCGAATCCTACATTATCTCCAACTCGATCCAAGAAGGGACAATCATCATCAATGACCTCATGAAAACACTCAAAGACAGATATGGACTAAAGAAAATACCATACAGAATCGAATGTATAGATATTTCACATCTCAGCTGATGACGAACCAGCGGATGATTATCCTGTTTGATAGGATGACTCCCCTATATGAAATGATATCGCAAATACAAAATCCAGGGATCAGTGACAAGTACGAAGAAACAAAGAAGAAAAAACAGCACATCCCACGACCACAATCCCAAATCCCTGAACGATGATTATGCTGCACTCGAAGAAGTATTACAACGTAGAGTCCAATCATGAAGAGAATTCCCTGATTTATTGATCATAGACGGCGGAAAAGGTCAGTTAAATGTCGTAAAGAAATTATGCCAGGATCCAAAACGAAAAGAAATTGTATATCAGAGAGATATAGTTTCTTTGGGGAAATGAGAAGCAAGAACTAAATCACAAATCTGAAAAACATCTAATAAATCTGATAAAATTTGAGAGAAAATCTACACTTTGGACGAAAAACTCAAAATTCACGAAATATCAATAGTCTACGATCAAGCCGACAAAATCCTACTGAAAGCCAGAGATGAAGCACATAGATTCGCCAATTCCTATAGAAAGAAACAGATGAGCAAGGAACGAAAGTAAAAAACGAGCAATTTTCTAAAAAGATAAGCCATTTTTGGATACCTTTTGGCTATTTTAAGCGATTTTCAAAGATTTTATAGATGCAGACACGAAAAAAGTGCCCATTTTTTTGACAAAAAAATTTTTCTGAATATAATTACATTCAGAGGAGTTTTATTCATTCAGAAAAACGCCCATGAATGCGCTCAATACCACAAAGACAAAAGATGAATTATTAGCAGAATTGGACCTAGCAAAAGCTAGCTATGATTCTGCCGAAATTGGAAGATTGGAAGAAGAGATAAAAAAAATAGACCAACAAACTGCAGAACATACAGAAGAAATGACACAAGTTACACAGGAAGCGAATCAGGAGAAAGCGATAAAAATGGAAGAGCTCAAGAATCTTCTCCAAGACAAAGAAGAAAATACAGAAAAAAATACAGAAAAAATTGTCGAACAACACAAAATAAGACTCAAACAAACTATAGAAAGATACAACGAAAAAATCAAAGCAATAAACACAGCCAACGATACAGAAAAAGAAAAACTCAAAAAAGAATTGGAAGCGATCAAAAAAGAGATCAAAACAGATAAAGAAAAATATGAACAAGTAAAAGAAGATTTTTTTGCAAAAACAGACTACAATATAGAGAAATTTTCTGATGAAGACCTTAAAAAAGTACCAACAACACGATACAGATTCGAAACAAGAAAAGGAAAGTTTTTCAATAGTCCGAGAATAAACACAATGAAAACCATCAGAAGAAACATCACCATCAGAACACTCATCAAAAAATTAAACAAAATAGGAAACAATACAAAAGATGGAGTAAGATTCGTAATGGGATTTGAAAAAGCAAGATTCCTCCGTTATACAAGTATTAAAATGTATTCAGCTATAGATAAAGCAGGATCTGCTATGGGTATGCAAATGAATCCGCAACAATTTCATACTATGTTCAATGCAGGAAGAAAAAACATTTTCGCTATCTTGGATATGGATACAGGAGAAACAAAAGAACAAAAAGAAGAATCAGAAAAAATAATAACAGCACTCAAAAAAAGGATCAATTACTACGGATATGCATATGCAAGAGAAAGAGCAAACGCTCGGGTCGCACCATTTGTAGAAGCAGAAAAAACAGCCAAAGATAATGAAAGAATCTTAGAAAAAACAGAAGCAAACAAAAATAAAGTAATACAAATGAACTCACCACAACAAGTACAAGCGGCAGCATAAATAGTACGTCTTATCTTTTTATTTTCTACCAATTATCATGGAAAAACCAACCAACATGCAACAAGCAACAGACTATGTCTACAATCAGCTCAAAGAAATCAATCCTGAAATAGAAAAAGACGACGTCTACGATACTATCATGGACGAAGTCCTCGAATCCATAGAATATATCATGACCGACGAAGATATGAAATTTTTGGAAGAAAACAAAAATAATCTGACCGCTATCGACGACTACCTCGCAACAAAAATACCAGACTATCAAGATCTCCTTGATGATATCGTAACCGATATGGTCAGCGAAGAAATTTTGGAAGAAGGAGAATAAGAGAAATTTATCAAATAAACTTTAAAAAAATGGTGCAGCCAATTGGAAGAAACGAGATCCAAGAACTGGCAGAACACGTAAGGAAACGTGATCTGGATAAGTTAAAATGAGTAGTGCCAGAAACATTGCTCAATCTTGATCAAACGCTCAACTATAGATTCGTAGTCGATAGCACATTTTTACAGATACTCACGGAAATCAGGGATGGATTAGACCTCAATGTAAGGATAACAGAGCTCAACGCTAAGCTCAACAATCCGACACTGAATACCTTCGGCATACCGAAAGGATTGAATGATCAGATAGCATACTACGAAAACAGGATAAACACGCTCAATAGAGAGATTAGCACATTGGAAGGGCAAAAAATTCCGCATATGGCGATAGTAACCAATACAGGAAGTTCCAAAGACGAAAAAAATAATGCGAAAATAGCAATAAGCACTATAGATGGACAATTACAAACGAAAAAAACAGAAATAACGACATACCAGACCAATATCCAAACAGCACAAACAAAAAAAGATCAGATAGAGCAAGAAAAAAAAGATCTGGAGGCATTTTGGAACACGTACAGAACCATTATCGGGACAACTACAACCACAGGAACAAGAGGAAGACTAAATACATTGATAGCCATAGGGAATCTCTACAACATCAACAATCTCATCCCCCACCAGAATTACGGCATAGGAGAACCAACAGCACTCACTGCAACACAACTGAACCCGATATTCGTTCCTGCATTAAGAACCCACACCATCAATTATGCAATATGCAATAGTCAAACGGGAGAGCCTATTCCAAACTGAGGAGGAGCACTGGAAATAACAACAGATAGCGGACAAACAATCAAGCTCAAGGGAGTAAAGATAAACGGTAATACGGTAGAATTCCAAGATATACAAATAGAACCTATGAACGGCATCAACTTTCCGATCAATCTGCGTTTAGCAATCAGAGGAAGAATCCAGGATCCAGTGACATGAATGAATATGGATCACTTCAAAAATCTAGACATTACCATCAATCAACCTAATTTTGATAGAACAGCTCGCCAAAACGAGATAAACACCTACAACAATTCTTGAAAAGGTCATGTCATAGAACAAGCGATGACTGCAATTCATAATGTAAACATAGCAAAAATCGAAAGAGAAGCATTTTACAGGGCATTGGAAAAAGCAGATGGTCCAAAATTCAACAAACTTACTGCAGAACAAAAAGAAGATCTCTACCAAGAAGTTCGCAATATGTATAGAACAGCAACCGGAAGACCAAGGACAGGAGCACAATTCACACGAGCTAAAAATCTAGCGAATATGAACAATTTCAATACAGGACCAAATTCATTCATAGAATGGTTTTCTGCAGATAAACACGAATCCAACAAACCTGAATACACAAAAAATGCAATCGCCTACAGAGATTTTATTCATAATAATCTAGAAGATCAGATCAAAAAATACTTCGAACGAAGGTTTGACGAAGTATTCTCAAACAACAATGATGGGAATACCTATCTCAAAACACAACTCACCAATTATCTAACCGATATTGAACGTCAAAAAACAGACAATAACATTCATCAAGACATCCTGGAAGATATAGATGATACCGATAGGATGGAAAACAGAAGAAGACATGCAATAGATATTGGAGGACGTACCTATGGAATAGGACGCAGGGATGTAAATTATCTCAGATTCTTTGTAGGAAAAGATTCTAATATAGAAATCAAGGATCAGACGGTCAATATCACCACCAACAATAGACCGGAAGATCTTAATAATGAGGAACCAGTAAAATACGATATGAATATGGAGGTTTCTGGCAAGCAGCAAATCCTTGTCAACATCAAGATTGGTAAGCAAAAGGAAATTAAACTCAAGGCAGGCGATCCTGCAGCCATGGTTAGGACAATCCTAAGATGCGAAGATATACAACACGGAAAAGTGAGAGCACATATTGTGTATAATATCATAAAAGGATTTATTCAAGTTGCTAAGAAAAAAGATATTTCACTCACCTATCGTCATCCGGAAACTGGAGACACTATGGTCATCAAGATGGACGGCAACAATATCGTGCTTGAACAGCAAGACAATCAGACAAATTTTGGAGGAACATATAGAAGAAACACAACCGTTCTCTTCGATTATCAGTATTTTAAAAATACCAACACCTTCGATTCAACCAGAGGCGCAGACAACAGAAAACTCAGAGTAGGTATTGACAGACTCATGGGACATTTTAATTTTGTGATGAACGAATTACATTATCAATATAGGCAAGCAACAGAAAGAAGACGGATGGGACTCAGAAGATGAGAAACAAGAATGACACTTCCAACGTCTATATTCCTGAGTCCTATCAAGAAATTATTGAATTTCAGGACCACGACAAACTTCGATTTCGCGACGACGGTGCAATCCAACGGCAAGACCATCAGCGTGGAATTTATAAAAAACCAATTCACCTTCAATATGGACGGACTCAAAAGGCCGATATCATCCAGAACGCTAGGAAGATTACTCAGACACAGACAATGAGGAGTTCGCATCTTTGATGGTATGGAAAGAGATATTGCAGGTAAGATCTATGAAGAATTAGTGAAGAAGATGAGAGAGAATACGAAAGTGGCGAGGACGAATTTCGGAGTGAGGGATTGTATCACCGGAAGAACATATATCCTAGATTCCGATGGACATCTTGGCTATCTGAAACCAGAACAGTCAAACGAACATCAGAATATGATTCGTCGAGGATGGCTAAGCGGAAGACAATACGGAGTCGTCAACAACCCTCCGGAAGGAAGGCATATGTGCGACGAAAGTGAGACCAGAGAAGTGATGAAAAATCCATTTCTGATGGGAAGATTGATCAAGGCCATGAACAATAGGATGGGAGCTATCTCATCATTCAGATCATTGGTAAATTAATTTTATCCTTATAATAGTAGCATCATGAACGATAAAGAAAAAAAATTACCTTCCAGATCCAATACATGGAAAACATGGAAAAATAAATTAAAAAATCTGGGATATGCAGGAGCAATATCTTCAGTATTATTGCTTTCAAGTTGCGGAGTAAAGACCTCTGATGTAACCAAAGCATCTCAAAAATATGATAATGCTATCGAAAAAGTGGAAGACAAAAAAGAGAATCTAAAAAACAAGGAAGAAGCATTAAAAAAAGCACAAGAAGAGTTGCAAAAAGCTCGCCAAGAGCTTATCGAGGCTCAAAAAGAAGCGGCAGAAGCAAAAAAAGAAGTGAAACAAGAAAGTAGCAAATTGTAAAAAAACAAAAAAATAAAGTTAAAAACTGGTATTTAGCCAGTTTTTTTCTGTTAATAAAAAACAAGAGTAAAAATGAAAAAAAGAACCTCAAAATTTGCTTTTTTTCGCCTCTGCAAGTATAATTGATTAAAGAATATTTCATACATTCAGCATTTTATCAATGTATCATTCAAGATGGCTATCACACCAAACCAAAACCTAGAGCTCGTATCATCAAAAGAGCAAATTAAAAGCAAAAAAGACCAGATGATAGAAAATCTGAAGCTCGAGATACTCAAGAACATGAAAATCGATGAAAAAATCATCAGAAGAAATTCGCTTATCGAGGAAATTATGAAAGCGAGAGAAAAGGAGCTTTTTCCAAAAAAAACAAAAATCGGAGAAAAAGAAATAGAGATCAAGGAACAAGGGAAATATAAAGAACTGATAGCACAGTACAAAAAACTCAATACGGAAAAACCAGTAGGATATGAGGAAATGCTCAAGGCATTGGATAAGGAATTAGCAGAACAAATTATCCTGGATCAGAATAAGATGATCGAGTTCTCTTCAAAAGAGAATTTCGAAGGCAAGACAGTTGAAGAAGAAGCGAAAACATCTTTTGAAAGGTTGAATAAGGATAAAAAATATGAGAAAAAAATAGAACTCATCAAAAAAACAAAAGGAGAAGAAACACATTTCATCATCAAACGAACAGAAAAACAGCTAGAAGAATTAGCAAGAGCTGAAAAAGCATATGAACAGCTTCATAGTCCAGAATCTCAGGAACCGATAGCACAAACACCGAATATACAACAAAGTGTAACACAAATGAAGCAACAGCCAGAGATAATAGACAACGCACTCAAAAACGAATTGAGGAAATTATGGAAGAAGCTGAAAAACATCAAAATAGGAGAAACAACAGAGCTTACAACCTCAGATGGCAGAATCATCAAACTCCAGAAAAAAGACTGACAAGGACGGATATGTCTTACCAATCAAGTAAAAGAATTTGATCAATATATCGACAGAGATTACTTCGTGGTAGAAAACGGCAACAAAAGCTATATCAGCTACGTAACCAACGAAGGACTCAAAGAATTTTTACAGATACCGGATGATAATGAACCAACACCAGAACCTATCATAGAACCGGATACGGAAATAGTCGAAGAAGAAGATGAGGATGGAGAACTCTGACCTGTCGAATTGACGGCAACCATCTCAGATACGACGCAAATCACACGCGCTATCGCAGAACGTGCAGCAGGAGAAAAAATGAGGAAAATCTACAAGAACACTGCACGATACAAACCACGATCACGGCCTACAAAATTGGCACTATTTCTCTGAAGAGGATTTATGAAAGACTACTACACACATAAATATATGAAGATGAAATCAGGCATGCAATGGGATGAAAGTCTCGTCAAAGCAACAGATAGACACGAGATGGAAGAAGCTAACAAGTTTAACGAAAACATCAAAAATATAGGAAATATCGATGAAGCAAATTATCCAAGGACGTATGCAGCATTGAATGATTTGGCAAAAAAATTGACATGAAATGCCGATAGTATGCCACCACGGCAAAAAGGCATCGAAGACAAGGATTTTCAAGATCAATTTAAAGCTATTATCAGAAGAAATCTAGATACCACAAAACCAGCTACAGCGACAACACCTGATCGAAAGCCGCTTGCACAAATCATCAAAGAAAACGACATACAACAGATGTCGTCAAATATCGTATTGAAACTGAATGCATTCAGGGATCACCAGGATATGGCACGGAGTATTGCAGATCGTATCACCAGAAATCCGACAGAATCCGATGCAAGTTTCAACGCATTCTCGAGAGATAAAATAGTCAAATATTTCAGCACCTACCAGAAGAACCCTGAATTCCTCAAGACGCTCAAAATCAGATTAGATGATCCTAACGCGATGAAAGAACTCAGGAGATTGCAATCACATCAAGCAGCATTGACACAGATAGCAACGCAAACCATGAGATTGAAAGTTCAGATACTCGCAAAGGGAGAAGAAGCATACGACGTAAAGCAAGAGCTGAAAGGATTTAGATGAACAATGACAAAAATCGGAAATCGATTGGACAAACCCGTATCAGATAAGAGCAGATTCGGCAAACGACTCGAAAAACATCCATTCGCCAAATGAGCATTCGGAACACTACGAGGAATTACCAAACTAGGAGCTATGATCACCCCAGCAATACTTCTTGCTCCTCTATGACCATTAGCAATAGCATCAGGTGCAGGAGGAATGGCGTTTGCAAAAACATTATTCAAAAAATATACACATTACAACAAAGAGCATATCGGTTACCAAAGAAATCAGGCAGTCAATCTTTTGAACAACACTGCAGAACGCAACAGACTGATGGACGAGATGACCAAAATGAGCGGATTCAAGAGAACTATGCTCTATTACTTCGGACTTGGAAAGAAAGCCAGAGATGTAAGACAATTCAGGGATTATGTAATGACTACACATGATCAATTAGCCGATTCCCAAACCTTAGGAAGCAAGATGGAAGTATTATTAAAAAAACCGCAATTAACACCAGCAGAACAAGAGACACTGGAAAGATATATATCTGAAGGACTTGCACGTTTAGACTTCCACAAAGAGACCGGACAAAATTTCCTCGGATCAAAAAACAAAGACGTCGCAGAAAAAGAATACCAAAACATCTACAGATTAGTACTTACCTGATCTATGAGAATAAATAAAGAACTCGATGATATAAGACAAAACAATTATTATGATAACGAAATGGATCTCATCAAGAATGGAACTGGCGATGAAGTGGATCAGATTTGATACCAAAAAGCACGAAAAAGATTCAAACATCGTCAGACAGAGAAAGCATTGCTCGGAGCCGTGAAAGCATGAGGAGTAGCATTCGGATTATCTTACCTTGCTTCAAGCCTTGCAAGCAGCAAAACAAAAATCGATGTCCAACATAACCAAACCAACATAGGAGATAATTTCGCATTAGGTAAACACGAGCTTACAGAAGATAATGGTGTATATACAACCTCCAAAGATTTTTTTCAAAATATCGACAAGACAATCAATCAACAACCTATAGCATTCCATTATGGATGAGGAACAGATGCTACACAGGTTATTCAATGACATTTGACTCAAACAGAATATCTACATAAAGCAGCTGAAGTTCAAAAAGAAATCATGCAGATGAATAACATATCAGCAACTACAAAGAGTAATCTAATCAACCAGATACAAAACAAACCTTGGGAACAAGTATGGGCAGAAAAAGGATTTACTAATGACTATCTTCATGGTATGAGATGTATAGAAGGATTGGAACAGACAGCAAAAGCATTGAATGATAGTGGAAACTGAGCAAATGTCACACTTATCCCTAGCTACGATGGATCTATTTATGATATCGTAGGAACAACATATAATAATGCTGGAGAAAGAGTAATACAAGGTTGATTGGAATATTATACAGCAAATATAACACCTGGACAAAACATTCCTATACCTATCCCTGGTTTGATGAACACCTTCAAGGAGCCTGATAGATACGGTGAAAAAGACAAACCAAATAAAACAAATCAAGATACCTATGAAAGAAGAACAAGGACACCAGCTCCAAAAATAGAAAAAACAAACAAGAAGAATAATATACCAAGAAGGAGAACAGACAATGTTGATAAAACACAATTCACCAATGCAAATAAATAATTTTATCATACTTTACCAACAAGCATCATGAATGACGTCATAGAGAACAAAATTCATCAGCTCAAGGAGCTTTCCAAAAAACAAAAGAAGTTAAGCGAAATCAAGAAGGATATCGCAGATATTTTGGGTAATGCAAATATGGATGAAAAAAAAGAAATAGCAAAGGAAATGAGTAAAATACCATATGAAAACATACATCAAGCAAGGAATCTTCAATTTATTGTACCTCATGTTGTCAAAGAACTGTATGATCACGAAGGGCAAAAAGGTGAATTTGTTATACCAAAAAAGACTCCAATAATTACTACTCCAATCATAGAAGATACTC
>CAZBWI010000002.1:0-17919 GCA_964495825.1 uncultured Candidatus Peribacteria bacterium
ACTTTATTGATTAATTTGTATTGACATTATTTTTCTTATATTTATAAGAAAGTCTCAGTATTTTTATGTTATTGTATCGAATATTATGAAAACCCGTATGGATAATATGAGTGATTCTGAGAAGAATAATTCAAATGAAACTACTACTAACAAATCCAATACTTCCGAAGGTATTACAAATGTTTCTTCAAATGTAGCCTCCAATACATCTTCTGCTGATTTTTCGAATGCTGTAAAAAAAGATATCAACTATATTTTTCAGCTCAATGTTACCAAGGGGAAGCTGCAGAATATCCAGAAAAAAATAGATAAACTTACTGATAAGGCTCAAACATTTTCTAATCTCTTCCAAGAAAAATATAGTATGGTCAACTTTCATAAAGAACAGATTTATTTAACAGAATTGGAGTATCTTAGACAACTCAATGTCTTCCATCAGAACATGAATTTTTATAATATTTCTGATATCAGTATCCTTACTGATTTATCCAAAAGGAATACCTTTCTCGATAAATATCAAGATACATATCTTAAGCAAACGATCTTACCATTGTTGGCTATGTCGTCTGAACAAGATCCTCAGAAATTAGAACATATAAAAAATTCACTTTTGGATCAGGAAATGCAGAAAATTGAACAAATTTTGGAACAATTGCATATTATGTATCTTAATATTGTTGTAGAACAACAACTTCTTGATGAGAAAAAGAAAAAATTTGAACAATTAAAAAAAGAAATTAATTTTTCCCAACAAGAATATGCTCGTATACAAGCTACTATCCAAACTGAACAACAAAGATATCAAGATGTTACTCAGCATGGTTTACTCAAAGCTTATGAAGTGTCTTGAACAAAGATATCTATAGATGATTTTGTTGCAAATTCTACTATAGAGCTTCAGATGAAAAAACTTATCGCTGTTTTTAATAATCCATCTGAGGCAAAAAAATTCTGAATCTCTTTACCAAAATGAATCCTTTTTGTCGGTGAACCAGAAACTGGTAAGACTTTCGCTGCCAAGGTATTGGCTTCTGAAATAGGTCGTAAGATGTATCATATCAAAGCACATGACCTTTTTTCTGAAAATTCTACGGATCCCAATCAGATGCTCTCTATTATTTTCTATAGTATTATCGATTATGTCCAAAAAAATAAGGAATCTTGTATCATCTTCCTCGATGAAATAGAAAAAATTATTAGCAGTATGTGAGAATATGCTCCTATTGAACAGAAGATAATTTCCAATACTATCCTCAAAAATATTATCAATATCCAGAAATCCAATCTCGACATTACTATCATCGCTGCGTTAGGACAAAAGAACAAGATCGATCCGAGATTTATGAAATATGATGTTTTTGATAATCAATTTTTCTTCGAATTGCCAAAAGAAGAGGAAAGAAAAAGATTGTTTCAACTGTACATATCAAAAGCTGAAAAACGTGCTAAACTTAAACTTTTTGATCAAACTATTATTGATGAACTTGTAACCAAGACTGAATGATTCTCTGCAGAATATATCAAACAGCTTATCAATACATGTGTCAAAGAATATCTGTATGCATATCTTAATAAAAAATCTTCTTTTGATATTGATCAAACATTCATATGAACTGTTTTAGCTAAAATGGATGATATGAAAAAAAATAATCTTTCTGCTCAGAAAATCCTTTCTCGTGAAGAGAGGCAGAAAATACTTTCAATATTTATGATGAAACATACGATTTTTGGCCAATTTGATGATAAAAATCATGCTGATGTGATAAAGAATTTTATATTAGATCATACTGATGAGTATACAGAGGCAGATATGAGTACACTCATAAATACTCTTGTCAACGAATATCAGAGAAGAAAAGCTGAATATCATAGACAATCACTTATTCAGAAAGACTTTATATTAGCAAAAATTAAAGAGTTGAGAGAAGAAGATCAAAGGAAAGGAAATAGTTCATATTTCAATTATCACAGATAATTTTTCTAAAAAACCATTTGAGAAAATGTATAGAAATCATATATTGTATCTGCTTATAAATGTTATATTTTTTCTATGTGTGTGATTTTAAATTGGTAAATCGTTTTCTATGTCTGTAGCTTTTCTCAATCCAGAAAATTTCAAGATAGACAGTACTGGTCGAACAATACAGGATGCTCCTGCTGTCGTCAATGGTAAACATCTTTCCATCAAAGTGAAAATTAATCCGGAATGAGATGTCTGGGAATATGTGAGTTGAGTTCCTGCTGAATTCATTGGTCAGCAATTGTTTACCTATCCTGCTGCGTTGAGAGAAACTAAAAAAAATGGTAAGTCTTTGCCTGCTGATCAGAGTGCATTGATTGAGACTATCACTACGATGCCAGGAGATACCGAATTACAGAAATACAAAAATTACTTCACTGCAACCATTACCAAACTTGCAGGATGTTATTCATCAGGATTACATGTCTTTGATGATATCTGAATACGAGCATATTATTGGCTCGATGATGGAACACGTCTCAATTTGAATGCTACAACTCGAGGTGTTGCGAGAAGAGATGAAACTATGGGATATAGTGTAAAATGTTTCTAAGACATATTTTCTTGTTCTAAAAATTTCTTCAATTTGTTGGCTGCTATACTTCTCATACTGATCTTATTTTTCAGTTTTCTTGGCATTGCGCCGTAGGATATATTGTATCCATCGGGATGAAAGATCGGGTCTCGACCAAAATCGCTTTCTATTTCTTGTTTGACTATTTTTCCTTCAGCACTTCCTTCGAAAAAATGGATCTTATTTTTGTTTTTTGCATAGCCGATGAGTACGGTTGCTTGGGCTCTGAAATTATTGTATTTTTTGGTTAGTTCATAGATACCGTCGTTTTTCAATTCCTTCAAAAATCGCTTGATAAGTGGTCAAGGAAGCTTACCTCCAAGGCAATCGAGATAGAGTGATGTATCTTCTATGATCATCGGTCCCTTATGATGCTTCAATGCTTCTTCTAGTTTATGTCTGATGATCTTGTGCGGATCTATTTCCTGTAATTCCGGCAAGTCGATGTCCAATTGTGCTATATTCCCTTTGCCGAGGATGTATTCGAATTCTTTGAATTTGTTCTTGTTGCCGGTGATGAAATACAACATTACTTCAATTACGTATTAAAAATTATGAATTATATCTTTATCTGACCTTTTGAATGTTCGAAGAGTTCTTTCTTGAACGACTCGAGATAACCTCTATTGATTCTTATTTCACATTCAATATCTTTGTCGTATTTTTCATTCACTATTTTTGCATTGAACTTATTCACGATATTTCTCACGATAGGAACAAGATCGAAGTGATAGCTGAATTTTATGTTTTTCGTGATTTCTTGTTGAATGATTTCGCTATGTTCTATGACTTGTTTTGCGCAATCACCGTAGGCTTGAATAAGTCATCCGACGCCGAGTAGTGTTCATCAAAAATATCTCGTAACGATGACCAATATGTTGTGTAATTCGTGTCCTTGGATCTGTGCTAATATTGGCCTGCCTGCCGTGTTCGCTGGTTCTCCTTCATCACTCACTTTCAGATATTCTGGCGTGATTTCCAATTTGCTGAAGAGGTCGTAATTCACTTTTGTTCCACAGATGTAGGCGTAGCAGTTGTGTGTGGCGTCGCGATATTTGTCTTTGAGTTCTTTTAAATGTTTTTCAGCTTCTTCCTTGCTTTCTACATGAAAAACATTTCCGATGAATCTCGATCATTTGATCTTTGGAATCTCGTATTCGATATGTTGTGTTATCGTTTTGTAGAAGAGTTTGTTCAAAAGAAATGATAGATGATAAATACGTGTTTGATATTTGAGGGATGTTGTAGTTATGTTGTTGCTGATTTTTTGACTCTATTCATGATGGCGTAGCCGAGTCATTTTTCTGGTAATGCTTCGATGAGGATGATATCTTGTTTATCTTTGTCGCATTGATGATAAATATTAAAAAGGTTTTTTGCACAAGTTGCGAGGTTGTTTTTTGTTCATCGAGGATAGATTGTGAATCTGTAAATTTTTAGTTTTTTTGTATGATCAGCAAGAAATTCTTCTGTAGCAATCAGTCAGATTTTTTTCTTTGTTTTGGCTAATTGTTGTATTTCTTTGTATGTTTTGAATATATATACCTTTGCCTTTGGTGCATAATGTCTGTATCTTGTACCTGGCGACATATGTTTTCCTTTTGTTGTGTAGATGATGGGTATTTTTTTGCCAACAATTGTTTGGATATCTTCTTTGGTTATAAATCCAGGTCTCAAAATTTCTATCTTATTTTCACTGGCTCTTACGACTGTGGATTCTATTCCTACTTCACTTTCCCCTCCATCAAGGATCATTGGTATTTGGTTTTGAAAATTTTCATATACCATTTCTGCGCTTGTTGGACTCGGTCTTGTTGAGAGGTTTGCGCTTGGTGCAGCAACCGGAAAATTACATCATGTTAATAATTTTTTACAAATTTTGTTTTGAGGAATTCTTATGCTCATAAGTGGTTGTCCTGCAGTTACTTCTTTGGGAATTATATTTTTTGGTCTCAACAGTAGTGTACATGGTCCTGGCATACATTTTTTTATTAAAAGTTTTTGGATATGGTTATCGATATATGCATATTTTTGTATTTGGGATTTTTTTCCTACATGACAAATGAGTGGGTTGTCCAATGGTCTTTTTTTTATTACAAAAATCTTTTTAATTGCTTGAGGCAATAACGCATTTGCGCCTAATCCATAAATTGTCTCTGTAGGAAATGCTACAATTTCTCATTTAGCAAGTAGCTTTTGGGCTTTTTTGATATATTTGTCTGTTGCTGGGTAAATAGTCATTACGTACTATGTTATAATTGTTAATTTTTTGTGTATATCTGTTTTTTTTTGATTATGTTGATGTAAGCGTTTCTATCTTGTTCATTATTATTTTTTTAGTTTAGTTATATTGGGGATTAGAGGTCTGTTTGTACTTTAACTTTAAATTCCGATGTAATGAAGATAGTGAATATTCCATGGATAAGTATCCATACTGGTGTGAGACTTACAAATTGAAACATGTATGGATTATTTGCAACTGTTTTTGCTATATTTGATATTGCGGTGATATTGATTCCATTCATACCTAAGATTACGATCTGCAGGGTGAGTACCATACTGATGACGGTGAGCGGTACAAAGATCAACTGTAACATTTTTTTGAGTGCTTCATCTCCAGGTAATACTATTCTAATTTTTGATGTCCTATAGATGATAACAAACAGAATAATATAGAGGATAAGAACAATAGTCATACTTCCGTTGTTTAAAAAGTTTGCAAATTTTACATTATTGATTCATAAAGTTGTGAGCTCAGGAGCTTTTTTCATGTATTCTGCTGCAAGTTTGATGGATTGCGATGCTGCTAAGCATATACTCATCAGTATATAATTCCCTAGGATAATTCTGATCATTTTATCAATCCCTATCGTGAATGAAAATATTGCTAATATACTTACAAAAATGATGATTCCATATGTAATGAGATTTTCCGTCATGTACTTTGAGTTCAGAATGTAAAATTCAGAATTTAGAATTCAGAATTTAGAATTCAGAATGTAGAATTCAGAATGTAGAATTCAGAATTTAGAATCAATATTTTAGGCATAATCATCTGTTTTTGAGATTGAAAAAAGCATTGCGATGTATACACTCTCTTATTAGAGGCTTTTTATATGTATCCAAATCGATGAGATTTGCAACCAGAAGATGTAATACTAGAGGCAGGCAAGGCTTTACGATATGGGAGATTCTTGTTGTTATCGTCGTTATCTCTGTCGGATTATTGTCTGTGGTTGTGGTCCTTACCAATGGATTGAAATATGTACAGAAGACTAGATACAAAGTTGTTGCTCTAAACCTTGCTAGAGAAGGCATGGAGGCTATCTATCAGCTTAGAGATACCAATCGAACGAAACGAGCAGGAGTCAAAGACCAATGTTGGCTCAAGATCAATCCTCTGGTAGATGAATGAGCTTTGAGATGTCCTGATGATCTTTGGTTTGTTAGTGGTTCATATGCACTTGAACATTTATCTGTATGATGACAACAATATTTCGCTTTGACATGACCTCGAGGAGTATTGGATGTGGGAAATGGTTTAGATAGCGGTGATTTGCAATATAGTCTTTGTCAGACATGAGGGTTTCGATATCCATGTATATGATTATACCCTACTTCTAGTGAATGAATATATTTTAGAGAAATACAATGACTCGGACTCTATCTCAAGGATGAGTCTATAACCTGATGATTAGCATTATGGTGTACGTGATGAATGAGTCCAGGATGCTGAACCAATAGAGCCAAAGAGTTCCGTTTCTGTAGTAGAGTGGTTTATATTGGTGATACGACCGGTGAAGTGAAATTGTGCTGAGTACTTACCAACTTTAAAGGGAAATAATTTTAAATAAATTTATTTGTTAAAATTTACATAGAATGAATATGTTTAATTTAGTACTTAATATTTAGCATTTACCATTGTGTTTTAGTAGATGGATGTCAAAGAGTTAGAAAAATTCTTTACTTATAAACCTTTTATCGATCAGGATCCTCACATTATCCTTGATAAGATTATCCAGAAAGCAAAAAAATATCTTCCAGATACTCAAATTTTAGGTATCAAAAAGGCTTATGATTATGCTGCAGAAAAACATGCATGACAAGTAAGATTATCATGAGAGCCGTATATTGTCCATCCACTTAGGGCTACCATATTTCTTATGGAAATCAAACCTGATCTTGAAACTATTCAAACATGTTTGCTCCATGATGTCATGGAAGATTGTAATGTCTCCCAGGAGGAAATAGAAAAGGAGTTTGGCTCAGAAGTTGCACATTTATGCGAGTGAATGGTTAAGGTGTCCAAGATTAAATATAAGTGAGAAGACAGGCATCTGGAGACACTCAAAAAAACATTTCTTGCGATGGCTCGTGACTTGAGGGTTATCTTTGTAAAGCTTGTTGATCGTATTCATAATATCCAAACGCTCTATTATCATCCCAATCCTTCCAAGAGACAGAAGATTGCTCAGGAGACGATGAAGATCTTTGTTCCGATTGCCAAGAGACTTGGACTTTATCACTATCAACTTTATCTGGAGAATGGTTCGTTCAAGGTTTTGGAAGAGGAATCTTTTAATGATATTTTTGCCTATCTGAAGAGATATTTTGGTGAAGGAGAAAAATATACGGAGAGAGGTATCAAGCTTCTGACTAATCTTCTTGAAAAAGAGGGTATAAAAAATTTTGAGGTTAAAGGAAGAATTAAAAGTCCATATAGGGTATTTGAGAAACTCCAGCATAGATATAAGACGACAGAGATTTCTACGGTGATGGATCTGATGGCATATAGAGTGATTACCCAAACAGTCAGCGATTGTTATATGGTACTAGGAATTATTCATAAATATTATACGCCGCTCATTAAGAAGATCAAAGACTATATCGCTGTGCCGAAATTTAATGGCTATCAAAGTATCCATACGACTATACTTGGAATGTTCCGTTTCCCTACAGAGATTCAAATTAGGACGTATGAAATGGATGAAGTTGCGGAGTTTTGAGTTGCAGCACATTTTGCTTATTCAGAACATAATGCTCCCGTTAAGGTTTCTGAACAGCAGAGTGAGTGGATCAAAAAACTCCAGGATATCGTAAATAATTATAAATCACTCGATGATAAAGAACAATTTAAAAAAGAATTGAATATCGAAATATTGGAAAAACGCATTTTCCTTTATACTCCTCAGGGAGATGTTATCGAACTTCCTGTAGGTAGTACAGTATTGGATTTTGCATTTGCTATTCATAGTGATATCTGACTTTCGTTTAAGAATGCTATTGTCAATGGTGAGATAAAACCTATCAGTTATGTACCTGAGACCTGAGATGTTATCAAAATAAATACGTTCAAAAATAAATATGTTGCCAATAAGCATCGATTGGAGTTTCTCCATACCCCAGGCGCTAGGAATAATCTTACCAAATATCTTAAATCCCAGCAAAAAGAGCAACTTATCGCTCAAGCGCTTCATGATCTCAATAAACATCTCAAAATTTTTTGATTACCGTTATTTCATTCCACAGGCGATCAAATCAGTAAAGTATATTCCAAAGAAGAAATTGAAAAAAAATTACTTGCGATACTTGATAAAAAGGAGACATATTCTCAGCTTATAAAATCTGTATATCCCAAAGAGTTTGCTGCACAGAGAGAACAGGCATATACAGGTCCGAAACTTGTCGAAACTGATCTCAAGGAATTTAAGGAAAATCTTTCTGTTATCGTGGATGGTGATGAATTGATCAATTATTATTTTTGTCATGAATGTAAACCTAAGCCTGGTAATAAGATTATTGCCAAGACGGGAAGGGATGGTATCAGAATCCATGAAGTTGGATGTAGAGGTATCAAGACCATTTCTTTTGATAAGCTCCTTGAAGCACATCGAGCATGAGAATCTGAAAACATCTACAAGATTTGGATTGAGCTCAAGATTTCCAACAGACAGGGTAATATTATCGGTATGATGAAAATTTTTAATGATCTCCATATTCCTGTACTCAATGTAACGATGAAAAATCTTCAGGAAAATATGAGTCTCTTCGCTTTTGAAACGGAATTTGCTAATCCCGGTAAGATAGCGTTTTTGATCAATAGCTTGAAAAAATATGATGATTCGTTAAAGGTTATGAAGAAAAAGATCTCCTAAACAATGATAGATGATACATAAAAATAATAAATTTGAAAAAGACATCTATTATCTATAATTTATTCATTCATTGTTTTAATTGTTAAATTTTTACGGATGGGAACCTGAGTAGGTGTTGTGTTGGATAAATCATCATGGAGCTTTTCTTCGCTTTTCAATGTCAGCGGTGTTGCACTTCGGATAAATATTATTGCGATATTCTTTATTTTCCTTCGAGTAATTGCTATCATCTGGACAACGAGGGATATTATCAATAGGACTAATAGTTTCAGTTTACAGGTGATTAGTATTCTCCTGGTTACTTTTTTGACGCCTTTGGTAGGATTACCGATCTATCATCTTATCAGACCAATATATTATAAGAAAGATAGGATACCTTGGAGAGAAGCATGTGCTTCCAATCTTATTTCTTGCTACAATTGTCATACCTTAAATCCTAAGGAATATCTCTGTTGTATCGCCTGTGGTGAAAAACTCAAAGTGAAATGCAAAGAATGTTGAAATAGTTATTCACATTCTTTTGCGTATTGCAATATCTGCGGTGCACCAAATATAGACGTATAAAAACTAATTGATAATTAATAATGAATAATATTGGTATTGTCTTGTTATTACCTATTGTAATATATTGTAGTCCATCATTCAATTGTTCCTACATCATTCATTGTTAATCATTCATCATTCATCAAACAAATTTATGTTTCTTGTATTTACTCTTGTTCTTTTAATCGTCGCTATAGGAATATTAGTTAGTGTGTATTCTGTTTTTTTCCCTTTTATGCAGAATCTATGAACTGTACAAAATTATCATATGGCATATTATGGAGCTGTTTCTGCTGTGGAGAGAGCAGAGCTTTGATTGAGATACAGATCGCCGTGATTTGTCTGATCTTGAGGATTTCTTGGATCTACTTGATTTGGTCCGTTGAGCGATTATACACCAGACCTTTTGCCAGGGTATAATAGGGGATTTGTCCGAAATATTGATTCGAGAACGACCAGGATTCCTTCACCTGGCATGGGAACTACCGATCCGATGTTTTCCGATCCCAATGATGATAGTAATGATTACAATGCATTGTGATATACGTATTTAGAGACATTGGTGCTCGAATATGATGATACAACAAATCCTGAGGTATATTATTCTTGATGACTCCATCTTTCTTCTTTTTCTGCTGGTGAGATTACTGGTATTTTCAGGCTTCCACCAAAAATTCATACGATATTTTGAAATACTCCATGATTGCTTTGTGATAGCTATGTCGGCAATAATTGTGATCCTGATGGTGATGGTATCTTTGATGATATTGCTGTTTCACGATCCATAGAAGGATTGTACAATGGCAACGGATTCAAAATTTTCCCTACGGTTTCTATCTTCTATTACAGTGGGATGCAGATCGATGAACCGAATGACAATGCAATCAGGGAATCTATCATCAACAATACAGGTATGCTTGCATTCACTACTTCATTTACTCCAGTAGCTCCACATGGTTCACATCTTACCAAACATACGGTGGTTGGTCAGGATTCGGATCTCATAGAATGACAACCTTTTAGCCAGATATTTCAATCACCAACGTTTTTTTCCTGACTCCGTCTTTTATTTGGTGCAGCTAATCTTTTTCGTACATTCACTGGTGCTATTTATCCATATCTCGAATATCAATTTACTTTTCCACAAGAAGTTGCTGATAGATTTTATACTGTAGAAGGTAATGGTCGCGCAGGTGAATACGATGTCCATATTGTATTAAAAAAACCGACTGTCCAATGAACAGTTGGTGGAGATTTTACGGTTATTTTCTAAATTCTTTCTATTAGGACCATTATCTGTGTCAGAATTCGGATCATATGAACTAAGACACTCACTTAAATAGCTTTTATATAACATAGCATGTTTTATGTTATTTTTGTGCTATGTTGTTTTTTGTCTTATCTTTCCAATAAATCGTGTACTTTTTGCAAGTGTTTATCATCTACGTGTGTATATATTTGCGTAGTCGTAATTGATGCATGACCTAATAATGTCTGTACTGCTCTGATGTCGGCTCATTTCTTGATCAGCGTCGTAGCGAAACTATGTCTCAGCGTATGCGGTGTCACTTTCTTATTAATTCAAGCTAAAGCTGCATATTTTCTCACTATTTCTTCGATGCTATTTCTACTGAGATGTTCTCAAAATCCATTCCTGGAAACACTGATGAATAGATAAGGACTTGTATCGTTTCTCAGGTCCAAATATTTCCTCAATGCATCGATAGCAGATTTGGTTGCGAAGACGGAGCGGAGTTTGGATCATTTTCCGACAACCGAAAATTGGTTAGAATCCAATTTGATATCTTTTTTTTGGAGGTTGATCAATTCAGAAACTCTTAATCATGTTCCATACAAAAATTGCAGGATTGCGAAGTCCCTTGCTTGTTTGAGTGCTCATTTCCCGTATTCTAACGGTGCAGCGAGAATCCTTCCTATTTCTTTGTCGTCGAGATAGTTCACTTCCCTTGGCGGTGTTTTCGCTAATTCCAGCTTGTCCGGACTGATGCAATCGATATCATTTTTTAAGACGAACCTTAGAAATGCTCTGATTGCTACGATATGATAATTTATCGTCTTTACATTCAAACCATTTTTGTGTAACGCCATCCTATAGTCAAGAAGCTGCATGCGATTTATTTTCGAAATATCTATATCGCCGACAAATTCGAGAAATCTATTGAGTCGTAGATAGTAATTTTCCATTGTTTTGGGGCTAACATTCCTTTCGTATTTCAGATAATACATAAATTTCTCGAGCAATGCCGAGATTGTGGTTGATGAACCTTTATTTTTGAAAAAAGATTTATTCGGTTGCGAACGGATTGACTTCTGCTGATGGTGCTTGTTCTTCTGTTGGATTTGCATCAATGGTGGTAGGTTTAGATGAAACATCAATACCTGAATATGTTGTACTCTCAGTTCCTAAAATTTTCTGTAATTGTTCGATATATTTATCAAATTGTGCAAAGTATCAATCGAGATTATTTATTTCTTCACCGTTTGCAATCTTTGTTAGAAAATCTGTCGCTTTTTTGGAGATATAGAGTCCGTATTTGATGACGGTGTTGTTGTTGATAGCTTTCCCTTGTTCCACAAGTTGGTTTCCTTGGTTTACATAATCTGTGAGTTTGCTAATAGGAGTTTTTTCTTGTGAAGGTGTTGTGATTTCTGTATCTAGGGTATTTAATTCTCAGAAATTAGCATTTGTCGTGTCTGTTGTTCTTGTTATTACTTCTTCTGATCCTGTCATTACTTCTTCTGACCCTGTCATTATTTCAGTCGTTCCTGTTATCTCTTCTGTGCTCATATCTCCAGTCACTTCTTCGCTGGCATGCATCTGTATAGTATTGTTTTTTCTGAACATATTTGCAAATTCTATTGGATACATGGTTTGTAGAATAAAATAGGTCGTGAATCCGAGCGCTACAAATAACATTACAAACAGTAATGTTTTGACACCAGTAGTTTTTTTGCCTGGTATTGTTACTTGAGTTACCGCCTGAATAGGAACTGTACTTGTCGGTGTCGGAATAGTGAATGCTGGTGGTACCATACTATTTGTAGGTCATAGGTTTCAGGTTTCAGGGTGTTCAGCTGCCATATTAGGTATGAGCTGTTGTGGTTCTGTTTTTTGTTCGATGATTGCTCAAGTTTCTGGAGTTTTTGTTTCAAATTCACTTTCATTTCCCTTTTTATCCATCGGAATTTCGGTTGGTGATGGTGGAGGAGTACCGAGCATTGCGTCCAGGTCGAATGTTTTTGGTGCTTCAACTGATGTTGGTGTTGTCTCTATTTTTGCTTCTTCTGCTAATCCTCATGCACTTTCATGTCTTTCTAGTTCATTGATGATAACGGTATCTTTTTGAAGCGTGTCTGAAGGGTAATCCTCTTTTTTTTCTGTGGAAATTTCTACTATGGTGCTTGATGGCTTTCCTTCTTGTATAGGTGCCTCTTCTGGCTGTTTTTCTTCTGCAAGAACTGCTTCGGGTTGTTTCTCTTCCGCTTCCGGTGCTTTGATTTCCATTTTTGTCATAGGTTCAAGCGGTTCTGAAACAACTGGAGTCTCTGCTATAGGAGTGGGTGTAGTTTCCATATTCTTTTGATCTTCTTTTTTGAGCCGATCGTCGTTTTTCTTCATTTCCGGTAAATTGATATCCAAATCGAGATTGGATTCCGATTGTGTATTGGCTGGTTCGGTAACAGGAGCTTCTGCTTTCGGAGCTTCTGCTAGATTTATCTGGAGATCATCTGTTATTGGTGTTACTGGTGTTGTTGAGTCTGCCATATCATTAGTTTAAAGTTTAAATTTTAAAGCTTAAAGCCTCTTTTTATTTTTTTTTTGTTTTTTTGGCTTGGAGCTTTGATATACATCAATTATATTCGTATTTGTGATTTTTGCCAAAAAAGGGCGTGTTTATCGCCCTATTTCCTTGACTTTTTATATAAAATTATCCTATATGTCTACCGAGAACTGCTCATCGGACTTTTATCTTCGGATACTGAAATTTTATCAGTTTTGCTAATTCGTTTATTGTTGAGCCGGTTGTGGTGATATCATCTACTATAAGCACCGTTTCGTTTCATTGTAACTGTATGTTTTTTACTAAAGCAAACGCATTCTTCAGATTTTTTAATCTCCCTTCTCTGGGTAAACTTGCTTGTGTTTTTGTGTGTTTTTTCTTTTTGGCTATTTTTATTCGTGGTATTCCGGTGATTTTACTCAATTTTTTTGCTAATATTTTTGACTGATTGTATCCTTTGACGAAATATTCTCTGTATCGATGACTTGGAATTCGACTAATCAGTGACATGGAATATGATACATGGTCATATTTTTTCTGTTCTTTGTTCCTTGTCTCTAATCCTGGATTCCTAACTATTTTTTGTTGAAATGATTGATTCGCTTGTAAGGCAATAGCCAGCCTCTCGACTAAGAATCCGCTAATGTCTTTTTTGTGAAAATATTTCATTTTGATAATGAGCTTTTTGAGTAATTCATCATAAACAAATGGAATGATGATTCCTTCCAGAAAATTATTTTTTTCTGATTTGCAATTTATGCATACCTGATAATCTTTGGAAAACCTGTGACAGATCGGACAGATTTCCGGATGCGGTTGCAACTTTTTTTTGCAAGTTTTACACAAATATGCGCCTGGTTCGGAACAGATTACGCATTGTCTGGGAAAGATGAAGTTGATGATATTCATGCTGGTATTCTATATTAGTCATTGTAGAAAAAAACTGACAAAGTCAGGACAAATAAAAAAAGGGAAGCTCACAGTTCCCCGTTTCATATGTTCTAGTCTAAACACCTATTTTTTGATAATGGCTTCGATTGCTGCGAATCCCATCTCTTCCTTGTCGTTGATTAGAATATAAAGTTCGTCGCCTGCTTTTCCCTTGAAAAATGTTACTGCAGCTTGGTTGAGGAAATAATTTTTTCCATCATCCGTGATTGCGATAAATTTGTTGTCATCAGTTTTGGAAAGTATCGCTCTTACGTGTTTTCTTTCTACAGGTTGTATCAGTTTGTAGATAAATTTTCCGTCTTCGAGTATTTTGAGTTTGAGATGATCTCAAGGAACTAATTTTGTTTTACTTGAATAGTTTAATGGTACTGGGTACTTTTTCTGGTCTGCACCGATCATGAAATATCCATCGAATTTACCTTCTACTACTTGATCGTTCTCTTCTGAGTAGCTCTTGAGTTCTGGAACATCTGCTTGGTCTTGTTTGATTTCTATACTTTCTGGATTTTCAGGATCGAATTTTGCGAGCTGATTTAATGTCAGTTTTATTCTTTTCATGTCATTCTCTATATTTCCCAACATATTCTGAACGAACTGTACCATCTGTTGATGTTTCTGCATCATCTCATCTTTGTTTGTTTTCTTGGGTGCTGTAGCTTTTGCTGATGTTGCTGGTTTAGTAGTGGTTTCCGCTTTGGCTACTGATTTAGTTGTTTTTGGCTCTACTTTAGTTGTTGTTTTCGTTTCTGCCATTTTTGTTTTTGTGTAATAAAATAAAAAGTTTTTGTTTCTTATGTATTTATTATATAGGTTTTATAAAAATATGCAAATTTTTGTTTGGTCGATATGATTAGAAATGTTTTGCATCTGAAGAATATGTATTTTTTTTTGGAGAATGTTTTTTTCTTGTTTTTCTACATCAAATATACATATATATATATACTATCTTTATTATTTTTATTATTATCTTTTAAACTGTAAACACAAATATCACATGAAAAGATTATTGCCCATATTCGCTTTTGTATTCCTTCTATTCGGTATCACGAAAGCTGCTACGGGTGATCTGTGGGATTGGATGGATAATCTCAATAATGATATACCATTTGGTTATACCATCAACCAGAAGATTTCTATTGATCAGATTACTCCAGACAAAGTTGTGATAAAAACACCTGTGATTCAAGATGATCTTGGTAATAAGATCAAAAAATATACTGTCATGTTTTCTCCATATCCATTATCTCAGATTTTGGAAAATGCTACATTGCTTGATCAATCCAAAGAAAAAACTTTTGAGTTTACGAATCCAGGAAATGAGGTCACTATGGAACTTAATGCTTCTACAGATGGCATTAATCCTTCAAATGTTTATTATCTGTCTATCATACCAAAAGATGATAATGGTATTCTTTGAGAAATTTCCAACGAAATCCGATTTAAGCTTGCAACACAAATGTATGGCGAAGGAACTTCTACAGGAGAAAACACTTCTTTCCATACAGCTCCATGAGCAGATATGAGTTTAGCTAATGTTACTCATACTATCTCTAATAATAAAGCTACCTTGAGATGGACTGCTGTTGATGGTTCTGATAAGATTGATATTTTTCTTTGGAATCCTACTAGTACTGTCTTTGAAAGACTTGCGAGTGTAAATATGGCTGATGAGCAATATACTTTTACATTGACGAGAAATGGTGAATATATCGTCAATTTTGTTCCAAATAATTGATGAAAGGAGTATCGTTATACTTTTGTTGCTAATGGTATTACCTCCACTACCTCTACGACTACGCCTATCATTAGTAACAATATCCCTGCTACTTGACCTCAAGAGAATATGCTCATTATTTTTGCTATAACTGTGGTAGTATATTTTGTCTATAGAAAAGTAAAAGCTAAACACTAATATAAAATATATTATACAAAAAGCCTGTTGATTTGGGCTTTTTTTATATATTCTGTTACCAGAATAACTTGTAGATGCCTGCGGTGATAAGCGTGGTGAATCGTCCTATGATCTCCATGAATGCTTTTGCTCATCATTTTCTTTTGGTTTGTTTGGCGATAGTTTTTCGTTGATCATCTGCTACTATTTTTTGTCATAATTTCTGCTCGATGGATATTATTTCTTCCTTGATTGCTTTCGCATTCGCTAGATAGCTCTCGTGTTCGCTTTTCATTACCACTTGGATTCATTTGCTGCTTTGTGCTATTGGATTCCTGTATTGCGCTTTGGCAACTTGGTATCGGATGGTATCATACAAGAAGATGAGATTCTCGTGGATTTTTTTGTAGTTTCTGATGAGTCTGCGATGTATAAAGAACATTCCTACTATGAGTACTATATATCACATTATTACTAATAATAACATTTCCGCTTTTGGTTCTGTTCGTCAGCTGACGTTCGCCATGATATGAACGACTTTCGTCCGGAAAGTATTTAGGCTTGCAAGTATGTTATTCTGTGTTTCCATTTTTTTTGATAATTATGTAAAGACTTTTATTATCTGATTTTTTTTCGCTACGACTGGAATGAAATTTCTTCGGAAGATCGGAATTTTTTGGTTGATGCACCATTGATTTCGAGTCTTTCCTTTGTATTTATCGCCTTTGCGAGGGAATCTTTTTGTTGTCGTTGTATCTATTTTTTTCTCGCTATCAACCGTTTTTTCTCGGAATGCTTTGGGCGCGGAGATGAGATAGATGTTCCCATGCGACTTAAAGAGATAGGTACCATTGAAATATTTATATCCGCTTTTGCTGTTCTTCAAAAATTTCGTCAATTCATTTAGGAGAGGAGTTGTGATATTATTTGAAATGTGCAGTTTTTTCATCAATTGCATCATACATTCATTGGTGATTTCATCGGGAGTTATGATTCGTTGATAGGCGAATTTGGCGTTTCGATGAGTAGATTTGTCGATAGGTTTCAGAATACTATCTTTTCATTTCGATTGCTCCAATTGCGTATAGATGTTTTTTATGCTTTCGATGAATGAGTTTGTTGTTGAATTTTGTTTGTTTGCTAATGCATACAATTCTGGCAATACCTTATTTCTGAGCTTATTTCTTAGACTTATTGAAATATCATTGTTCGTTGGATCGGTAACAAAAGGAATATGGTGTTTTTTGCATATTTCTATAACTTCATTTTTTGTAAGCTCTAAAATTGGTCTCAATACTTGTATTCATGGTAAAAGATGATGATTATCTTTGGGCTGCATAGCAAGGAATCCATTAAGATTCGCTCCGCGTAGGAGATTGAGGAACGTACTTTCGATGCGGTCCGTGAGATTGTGTCAGAAAATGATGTAGTCTATATTATATTTTTTTGCATATTTTTTGAACTCTCCGTATCTTCGGTTTCTGAGCTCTGCCTCTGTTGATTTTTTGGTGTTTTTTCTCTTGGTCACGATAAGTTGGGTTTCTTCAAAAAAATCCTTTACGAATTCTTCATCATGTTTGTTTCCTTCTCTTGTTCTATGATTACAATGTATAAAAAATAGGTTTTGTAAATTGTATTTATTCTTTATGAAAAAATTGTACACTAAACATGCAGTCAGTATGCTGTCGGGACCTCCGCTCACGGCTATCATTATTTTTTTATTAGGTAGTACCTCGTTTTTTAATATATTACTTCTTGCATATAATGATAGTGATGAGAGATTGATATTTTTGATATTGTACTTTTTACCTTGTTTTTTTCACAATCATTTCATTTTGTATAGATGTTATAGCAAAGTAGAATTGTCAGTAGATTTCCAAAAATAGAATTGTCAGTTTTATCTTGATACAAGTTTCGTGAATTGTAGCTCATGCGCTCATGAGAATATCTTTATATGACCGTACATTGATTCTTTTATAGTA
>CAZBWI010000003.1:0-18649 GCA_964495825.1 uncultured Candidatus Peribacteria bacterium
AGATTTAATTGTTGAATAGAGTGAGAAAATATGTATACTAAGTTATTGAAACTTTTAAAAGAGTATGTGAAAATTTGTTGCTAAAGTACTCTAGACCCAATAATTTTATTCTTATCATAAAAGCATGAAGTTGCTACGCAAGACATGTATAGCAAGCATACTATGATTGGGAGTGCTTGGAATAGGATTTTGGGCGAACATCGCACATGCAGAAAATCCTGATGCATTTATCGTAGAAGTAGTACCAAGTTCGTTTGATGTCAATGAGCCAGTAGATATCACCATCAAAGCGGTAAAAGCAGATGGGACTATCATCAAAGATTATGTCTGAGATGTGTTCATCGAGATAGAAGGAATAGTAGATACTGCTGATTATACGGTACCAAGCGATGGACTCTATACATTCCTTCCAGAAGATCAAGGAGTAAAATTATTTTCCAAAGGATTATCCATCAAAAAATCAGGAACATTCACAGTCAAAGTATCCGACATCATCAATGATACTATCATGGGTCAGAAGACAGTGATTGTAGGAACAACGCAAGCAACAACCACAGCACAAAAAATCAATCTCATATCACCAGTTGCTGGAGGAATAGAAAAAAATAATATCGCAAATGTAATAGCAAATGCACCGTCATTAAATAATTCGCCATATGAGATTTATGTCAACAATCTGAAGGTAGCACAAGGTATGACAAGTGCAAACGGAGATATCAGTACCTACGTCAGCGGTATAACGGAAGGAGATAATATCCTGCAGATCAAAATCCTAAATGCAACAAATGAGGTTATATGAGAATCCGATATCATTACATTTACCTATCAACCAATCAAAGACGGTGTCTTCAATGGTATTTCTATATCGCCGGCAGGAAGTATCAGACAATGAGAAAAAGCGACATTTACGGTAAAAACGAGTGACAGCGTAACCTCAGCACAGATCAAGCTAAGCGATGGAAAATCCGTACCTATGGATAAGCAAGAAGCAGGGATATTCACCAAAGACATCGTCATGGATACCAAAGGGATACTCCAAACAGATGTGGATTTGATCATACTGGGACAAACAAAAAGCTATACCGGAGTTGCAACTATTTCCGTGACCGAAGGAACTGCTATAGGCAAAATTAGACTCTATTCCGATAGTGTTGACAAAACTAAACTCAATGTCACTCGAGAAACCATAGGATCAGCTATACAATACAGGATCGACTATGGAACCAGTCAGAATAATCTCAATACCTCAACAACCGTACAAACAAATGAAATCATTATAGAGAATCTGTCTGTAGGAGAAAAATATTATTTTCAAATAACCCCACTCGATGCCAATGGCAACACCATAGGAACACCATCAGAAATTACCGAAGCAACTATCGGAAGCGATCTAAGTTGTATTGTCGTCGGAATTACCATAACTACAGGTCAGATAGGAGATAAATATTATTTGATGCGAAGTGGAGTGATAAATGCAGAAAAATACATCATCTACAGATCAGATTTTGAAACCAGCGAAGTGAGTAAGATGTCCAAAATAGGGGAAACAACAGGAACAATGTTCGAATATCCGTTTACTCCCAATCCATCATCCAAGCAATACAAATATGCATACTATCTTGTAGAAGCAGTATGCAAGGATGGAACTACAGTCAAAATAGATAATACCAAAAAAATAGTCGTAGGACCAGCAGAAAATATACTTTTAGTGATCGTTATCAGCCTGTTTGGTTACGTTATCTTTAAACTCTACGGATATTCAAAACACTAAACAGAGATTGTTATTTTTAGTTGTTAGTTGAGGGAAGTATGTCAGAAATCAAAAAAAAATACAATCATTTTGCCATAGAATCAGATTTACTCAAAAAAAATTATTTTCAGAAACTCTTCGCTACAAAAAAATGAGCAACTAAACGGGAATCGGTCATCACGCAATTCCCTATAGAAATATCCAAAAACACCTCATTGCATACTATCACTGATCTGATAAAAGAAAGCGTGATAGCTACCTACCAACGCATGAAAGGGATCAAAATTCACCTTTTGCCGATATTCGATACAGAAAACAAAGACCTCAAAATAGAGAATTATGAGAATCTGCTCATCAAGGCAGGAATTTTTTTTGGTATCGATACAGACAATATCGTATATTCTGAAAGAAATACAAATTTTATCAGAAATCTTTTTGTAGAACTAGTAAATGAAGGACATATCTATGAAGATTACTCGATAAACTATCGGAGCATCAATGAACAGAAAACATTAGGAACCGATGAACTTCAACGAAAAAAAGTACAGACAAAAGAATATAATCTCAGATATTTCGTAGACACGAAAAACATCTCACTGATCATACCGACGATCCAGCCGGAAACAATTTTCGCTGACGTGGCACTTGCGGTACATCCGAATGACAAAAGATACAAAAAACTTACCAAAAATAAAGTAATCATACCTATTATAAATAAGACGATACCTATCATTGCAGATGAGTCCGTAGACCCAACCAAAGGAACAGGAATCATTAGAATAACGCCAGCACATGACAAAAAATCATTGATAATAGCACAAAAACATGGACTCCAAATAGATAAATTCGCTATTGACAAGAATGGATGCTTTACTCAATGCGCAGGTGATTTTAGTGGTAAAAATATAAACGAATTTACAAAGAATATCATCAAAAATTTAGACGATATCCATAATCTGGAATCTACAAAACATGTGGAAGTAGAGATTCCTGTTCATAGAAAAACATGAGAAAAAGTACGACCACTCCTCTGCAACCAACGATTCATCAAGATAGAAAAAGAAATAAAAACAATACAAGAAGCTATCCAAGAAAAGAAACTTAGCATCATACCTGAATATTCACAAGAAAATATAGCAAATACCATCCAAACAATAGAATACCGACCAATAACCAAAGAAGATTCCAAAGGATACTGTCTTCCACTTCGAAAAAGCAAAAACGGGAAGAGTTATTTTATTTCGGACAATGAATTCCTCAATCTTCCAATAAAAAAAACAAAAAATAAATATACCGTACTTTCGCTCATTATTTTCAATCTCATCGTGGATAGGAGATTAAAACAGCATTTCAGTATAGAGGAATGTATCGATGTATTACTAGGAACCAACCTCACCGGAGAACAAACAACACTCGAAACCTATATTGAACTTTTCAATGAGACCTTACCGAGAGGATATAGCAAAGAATTGAATGAATTGAAAAAAATTATAGAATACGCCCAAAAAGAGAAATGAACAGGCTACTTCGAAAAATTCTCTATAGGATTGATGAACATATTAGACAAGTCCATTGCGATCAATAGCAAAAAAAGGGGATTTTACTATCTCAATGTTGATCTATTGACCCCAAATGATGAAGGATTGGTCTTGCAAAAGAAAAAAATAGAAGACATACTGGGTCATGGACTTATCTTGATCAAGATGATGGAAGCATTCAACGATACCAAGAAAGAACCGAAAAAAATATTTTCTATCAATGAACAGAAACTCTTTGAATTTCTCAAAATCCTTGTAATAGGAGAAAATATACAAGGAAAAATACTCTTTGATGAGTGCATGATCCAAAAAAATACACCACTAACCAAAACAGATAAAGAATCATTTAAAGATCTGATCAAAAACTACGGAACCGACTGTACAAGAATGTATGCAATAAATCCAACAAAAAACATCACCGATTACGAACAATTCATGACTAAACTCCGAAATGCATCTAGATTCATCACACAACAGAGATATGACAAAAAAAGCACAAAAAAAATAAATAATTTTCTACAACTCACTACACAATTGGAAAAGAAAAAAAACGAGCTCAGTGAATTCGAAACATGGATAATCTCCAAAGTCAATGAAATTCAAAAAGAATATGAAGAAGCTATGAATAAAGCGACACTCGGAGATATCCAAGAAAAAATAATACATATCATCAGAGAGGATTTTTGCGATAAATATCTGGAAATTAAAAAGCATCAAAATACGGAAAACGGAGAAAAAGTTACTCTACGATGTTTGGGCACATTCCTAAAACTTCTACATCCGTTTATACCATTCTTGACCCAGTACATATGGGATATATTAGAATTGGAATGAGCAGTAATGCAACAAACTATAGAAGAGATGACAGCAGTCACCAAAAATTACAAAACACAGCTCTTCATGGATATTATCGATAGGTTCCTCATACTAAAACAAAAAAATAATTATGCAAAACACGAAAGTGTCGATATTTGTTTTTTCGCGCCACTAGATTTCCTTCAGTATCTGAGAAAACAAGAACATATACTTGCAAAACTTATCAATACTTCATCTATCGAATACTTAGAGAGTGAAAAACAACTATGAAGCTATCAGACAGAAAACATCATCAATATCACCATCGGAATCAAAACACACCAAAAAGAAATAAGAATAAATAAAAAAGAAAATTTACATGAGATATTATGCAAAAAAGAACAGGAATTACAGGGAATAAGATCGCTTATCACAGGCCTCTCAACAAACGGAACCGACCCTGAGATTATTAGAGAAAAGAAAAGAGAGATAAATAAGCTCAAGAAAGAAATCGATGAGATCAAGTATCAGATCCAAAAAGAAAAAGTAAGAAAATAAACAAATGACATAAAATAAAAAAAATCCCCATTAGGGGATTTTTTCGAAAAGTATGATAAATAATTATTTTCCAAGAATTTTAGTAATCTCAGCTTCGAATGTCTCTGTAGGATAAGCTCAAGCAATAACGGTATAAGTTCCTTTTTCATTATCTACAACAATGTTTCCAGGAGTACCATTGATACCAAAGGACTGCCCTTCTTGTACTTGAGCATTAACAGTAGCAATAGTATCAGGGCTATTAAGACAATCAGTAAATTTTGAAGTACTGATACCAAGACTAGTTGCCATTTCTGTAACATTCTCTTCTGTAAACTCATCAGCAGCAAAAGCTTTTGCGAGAAAATCATAAAACTTATCAGCACCACCAAGCTTTCCTACACAGACAGCAGCCTGAGCTCAGATAGGAGCAGTAGGATGAAGTTGGGGTAATGGCATCTGTCTGAAGACCATATTTACGTCATTAGGATATTTTTTTATGAGATTTTCGATAGTTTGTGCATTATAATGTCTCTTACAGAATGGACAGAGAAGATCAGAATATTCAATGATAGTAATCCTTGTGTTTTGTTTACCTTTGATATATCCATCTTTTTCAATAGCAGCAAATTTTGCTGCATCACCAGGTACAGCAGTGGTATCAGTAGTTGTATTAGCATTAGTAGTAGTGTTAGTAGTGGTATCGTTAGTACCCATAGAAGCAAGAATTTGTTGAAGAGTAGTTTTCTGTTGCTGTACATACATATCTGATGTATACAACTGGATAGCCATCTTCATATTTTCCCTTCATCAAGCTTTCAAAGTTTCTAACCAATATGCGTCTTTTTTGAAAAATCAGATATAAATTCATAATAAAACATTAAGCACCAAAAGTGCGATGAGAAACATTTTCATGTTTCGATTTTTCTTTTCTTCATGCATAAGGATAAATATATTTAATAAATAAAGTCTATTGTGCTCCAGCAGAAACTGTAGTATCACCTGATGAAGTAATATCAGAATTTGACGGCATAGTATCTAAAGTTGATGGTGTAGAACCAGCCTGATTGATACTACTTAAGATTTGTTCCAACGTAGATTTTTGCTGTTGGACATAAAAAGAAGATTTATATAGTTGTGTAGCCATCTTCATGTTTTCTTTTCATCAAGCTTTCAAAGTTTCTAACCAATATGCGTCTTTTTTGAAAAATCCAATATAGATGAAAAGTAAAAGATTGAGCACCAAAAGCGCGATAACAAAGATATCTACGTGTTTATGATGTTTGTCGGTAAACATGTGCATGATACATAGTAAATAAAAATTATTGAGCTACAACTGATGATTCTGTCGTATTTGCCGTAGAAGTAGTAGTAGATGGAGTTGTTATATTTGTAACTCCTCCTTGATATACCTGTAATACTTGTTCGATCTGTTGTCTCTGTTGTTCTTTGAATGCTGGGGAACGATAAATCTGTTGTACCATCTTATAATTATCTCTTCCACCTACTCTTTTAGCTTCTATACCTACTTGATTACAGAGAATCCATACAAGCAAAATAGTATTCAAAAGCAGAAGAATACAAGTCAAAAGATGCTTTATCTTCCAACACATCGGAGTACCACAACACATATCCTTTCATGAAAGTTTTTTAGTCTCTACCATGACAGCTGGCGTTTTGGTTGTTTTCTTGGTAAATACCATTTTTTATTACATAAAAATCTAAAAAAACTGAAAAATACAGTAGTCATTTGATAGAGTAATACAAGAGTTACCAAATGGAATGAATTGACAAAACAGCAAAATAATGAGAATATAGAATACTAGGTAAAATATGTACGACCTTTGAGTTCTTGAGGAAAATGCTCCTGATCCACTTTCGCATCAGGATAGTCATGGGCATATTTGTATCATTTGCCGTAATCTAATTCCTTCATCAGTTTGGTCGGTGCATTGCGAAGATGTAAAGGTACAGGCAGATTTCCATATTTTTCTACATCAGCTCTCGTAGCCAATGCTACACGATAGGCAATATTGTTTTTCTTGGCTTGGGCAAGATAGATAGCAAGCTGGAAAAGAAAAACATCACATTCAGGCATTCCTATTTTCGCTACAGCATCATAGACTTGATTGGCTAATACCAATGCATTATTGTCTGCGGGTCAGATATCCTCAGAAGCGAAACGCAAGAGTCTCCTAGCCAGATAGAGAGGATCCTCTCCTCCCATAAGCATTCTCTGGATTCGATAACAGGCTGCATCAGCATCAGAATCGCGTAATGATTTGTGGATAGCAGAAATGATGGTATAATGTTCCTCACCATCCCTGTCATAATAGATAGTCTTTTGTCCTGCCTGCAAAATAATCTGATCAGTCAATTGTCTATCCTTGGCAAGAAAAATAGCGGACTCCAAAATATTCAAAGAATTGCGTAAATCTCAATTACCAAGCTTAGCAATAAGCAAAATATGTTGATCCGTCACTATCAAGTTCGGATGTTTTTTAAGAATCAGAGGAAATTGTTGTTTGATAAAGGAAAATATTTCTTCATCTGACAATTTTTCGAAGACGAATATCCTGCATCTACTGAGCAACGCGTTATTCACGGTAAAACTCGGATTCTCCGTCGTCGCTCATATGAGAATGACGGTTCATTTCTCCACATAAGGAAGCAAGGTATCCTGCTGCGCCTTGTTTCGGCGGTGGATTTCGTCCAGGAAAATGATAGTAGCCTTCCCGTATTGGAAATTTTTTTTCGCCTGATCGACGAGTTTTAGCAAGTCCTCTTTCTTGCTGGTAACGCCGGAAAGATGAAAAAAATCTGCATTGATAGTCTGAGAGATAATATATGCTAAGGTTGTTTTACCACACCCGGGTGGTCCCCAAAAAAGCATGGATGGAATAGTACCCGATTGCAAAAAAACGCTCAGCGGTTTGCCAGCTCACACAAGGTGGGATTGTCCGACGAACTCTTCTAAGCTTTTTGGTCTGAGATACGATGAAAGCGGTTCAAACGACATATTCAAGACTAGATTAAGAATTAAGAGCTTCGCTTATTACATATTAAGAATCAAAAAAATCCTTAATTCTTAATTCTTCATTCTTAATTGTTATTCAGCTGGTATTTCTAGTTTTTGTTTCTCTCATTCAAGTTCGAGCTGATCTATTTTGTTGGCAACCTTATTGTCCTGATACAATCGATAATTCACTTCGCCGACTTCGTCCAAATCGAGAACATCAGCTGATTGGATGATACCGATTTTTTTGCCACCGATATTGAGGATATAGTTGAGCTTGTTATTCGCACCGAGAAAACAATCGATGCCGATATCCTGGATATCGTATTCGCCGGGATAATCGACTAATGTATAATCAAGCTTTTCATAACGCATATCGTCGCCAGGTTCAGAAGCGAGATTGATATATTTGGGATCGGCTTTCTCAAAACCGAATAGTAATTTGTTTTCGATGACGAAACCGTTCTTGAATTTTACATTTACCATGATCATATAATAACAGATTAAAGAGTACTATCCGAAGAAGTTAGGATTGATGAGACGTAATATCACACCTGAAGCTCCAAGCAAAGCTATACCGACAACAACTTTCATGATAAGCTTTTTGCCACCGCTTGGATTACCAGTAGCAATCATAATACCACCGATAATAATCAAAACAAACGAAATGATCAAAATAGCAGTCACCAATATCTGCGACAAACTTCCCATCAACGTAGGAAACGCATTCTCTTCAGTAAGATGAGATTGAGGATTTTTATCTTTAGTTTCTAAACAATTGCCAATAAATGGGACATTCGTATTCAATTTGATACCACAACACACATCATCACGAGTACATAGTTCACACGTTGTTTCTTTTGTTTGTGGATCATAATATTCACCATATCCCACTGTACACGCACAACTAAATCCTACAGCAGTCACATAAGCATGTGCCTTTCAGTTTAATGGAGAAGTTGATACATTACAAGGAACAGAAGATCATGCATCTATCGTTTGTTGATCAGTGCAAACAGGCAACCCTGTTCATAAATCCTTGCCAGCAGATTGAACACAACATGTTCAATTACCAAGATCTTCCACATAAGTAACATTAGAAGCAGTTATCGTAGAAACACCGCATACTGAATTGAATTGAGCAGCTTGAGCATCTCGATCTTGTGCCATCGAATAATTCCCCAATCACAAAAATACCATCGTAAATAACGCTATGAGAAGAAAATATTTTTTCATGGAAAGCGATAGAGTATAAAACTATGCTATCATTTCATTAATGATTTCGTTGACTAATGCTCCGTCGACTTCTCCCTTGTAATTCGCCATCAATTCTTTCATCAACATTCCTCTCTGAGTTTTGAGGTCTGTGATATTGTGGTCTGTTATAATTTTTTTTATCACATCAATAGTCTGCTCTTTGGTCATCGTAGCAGGAAGATAAAATTCAAGCAATGCTTTCTTCTGTTTTTCTATCTCTACCTCATCAGGCTTGTTTGCTTTTTCCAAAAATCATATCGTTTCTATGATTTCTTTTACTTCTTTTTTAATAAGAGAAATAATATCTGATTCTTCAAGATCCTTTTGAAGTTCTATTTTCTTATTTTTAATCTTTGCTAATATCACATTGAGTACTGTTTTTTTAACTTCATCCTTATGTTTCATAGCCTCCTTATAATCGTTCATCAAACGTTCAAACAAACTCATACTACAATCTAAGAAAAAAATAAATTCACTTGTTCAGGATGGGATATTGCCTTGCAAGACTGCGAGTTCCAACTCACAATCTTTACGTATATTTTAATTTTAGTTATAATAATCTTAATTGCTCAGGATGGGACTCGAACCCACAATCCTTACGGAATACGCACCTCAAGCGTACGTGTATACCAAATTCCACCACCTGAGCACAAAAAATTAACAAGCAAAACTAATACATAACGAATTGTATGTATGTAGAGAGTAATAATTCTCTCTTCATAATCAAGATATAAAGTATACATAATCTACTTATTGTCAAACAATTACTTTGGAAACCCTAATAACTTTTTTTTCTCCGTCTTTTTCATACATAAAACCTCTTTCAAACTCCTTGATAATCTTACCTTTCATGTTTTCATCCTCTACCGGTTCCATACTAACAGGTTCATGTAAAAATGAATCTGGAACCAATCCTATAGAAGGTATTGCCTTGATATGAAGTCCTTCGAGAGTAGTAAGAAATTTATCATAAATCATCTGCACTCATTTAGTCAAAGGATCTTCCTTATGATCATCAGTAATATTTTCCAAGGACTTTCTCAAATCTTCAATAAACGGAAGAAATTTTTTGACAACAGAAACCAAAGATTCAACTTCCATAGATGTACTCAAATCCTGAATCTGCCTTTGATACCTATCAAAATCCATCTTAAGGTTGATATATTCATACTGAGATCTCTTCGCAATTTCCTCCAATTCTTTTTTTTCTTTTTCCAATTGTTCAATTTTGGCTTCCAACGCATGATACTTATCATCATCTTGCTGATTGTCATCATGTTGATGATGTTTATTATCTTGCTGGTGTTGAGCTTCTTCAAGCTTCTGATCTAATTCATCTTTCTTCTTAAGATTCATATAAAACAAATTAAGAATTAAAAATTAAGAATGAATAATGTTAGTATTTGTCTAATCATATACTATTGTGAATTACGAGAATTCATTACAGCAATTCTATCATCATTCATCGTTCATCTTTCATCATTAATAGTAGCAAAGTAGTATTCTGCTAATGTCTGATTATTGTCCATAAGTATAGTAGCCAATTCTTTTCAAAGATATCTCCAATGTCGACCTTCCACTATCTTGCCGTCGATCTCAACTCCTCTCTGATAAGTATTATGGAATCAAAATTCTGCAGCACGACGCTTCAGTCGATCAAAATATATATTAGGATGATTAGCATCAAGAGAATATACCTTACCTGATTTTGAAATAACCTTGAGATCCACAGCCAATCATGCTTGATGCTCACTACTTCCAGATTTAGCACATCTCAACAGTGTACATCATTTACTGATAAGATAATCTTGCAATCATTTGCTCCTATAAGCACTTACGATATAGAGCTTATCACCACTAAAATCATTCCAAAAATGCCACGCCATATCTGCGAAATGTATTCATGCTTCTGCTCTGAGTTTAAAAGCTTTGGAATTGTTAGCAGTGAAATTGGAGTCGATAGGAAGTAAATCACGAGGAACATATCAAATATCATTGAAAGGATGAGTATCACTCAAAAATTTCTGGTAAGAATCATCGCTATCAAAATCAAAAACAGGAGCTGGGTATACGATTCAAAAAGTAGGTACGATCTCATGTCCTATACCAGATTGTATATCGGCTGTACATGTTTTAGAGACTATACTGATAGATTGTGATGATGTTTCAGCATGCACATAATTCTGTACCAAAGCCAGGAACAGCATAGCAAATGCAAAACTAAAAAATCAAGTCAAAAATATTATTTTAGCACGTGGTCCTATCATCAAATTATGGAACAATAAAAACAGTCAAACAGTCAACATATATATAGAGAATCAACTCCGTATTTCAAAGTTTTTTTTAAAAAATAAAAAAACCAAAGATAAAAACTAGGGAAATTATACATTTTTTAATTAAGCTGAAAGGTATCAGTAATCAATTTCCATAACTGAGCATGTACATCTTCAAGAGATTGATTGGCATTGACAATAGACCAACCAAAAGATTGAGCAAGTTCAAGATGAATAGATCTCACCTTATTTGTAAGTTCTGCATCTTGTTCATGGGTATGATGTTTTTCAATACCAGAAACAAATCTTTCACCATCAAAAAGGATAGCGAGATCCTCTTCCAGAAGGTGTGAGTTAATTCTGAGAAGAAAGTCTTTGTCCACGCCTGCACCTATACCCCACGCGATACCAGTTCCTTTATAATCCTCAGCAATAATCCATTCTCCAAAATCAAGCCTTTGTTTCAAAATAGGTTCATATTGTGTCCTATTGAGTACCTGACACATTTGAAACTCACGAGGAGAAAAATGATAAGGATTTCCTTTTCTGAGATATTCATTAAGCATTTCTCCTGAAGGCTTCAGATCATAGACACCATATTTGAGATACGATGCAGTGATACCTAACGCTTGCAATTTTGGAATCAATAGATCAATCTGAGTAGTTTTCCCCAGATTATTGATACCATAAAGAACAATGAACTTCCCTTTCATATGATTGGTATAGTGTAAAAATAAATATTGTATTAGTGTTCCATATGAGACATTAAAATGTTATTGTTACATATAAAAAGGTGGTAGGGAAAAAAGAAATAAAATCAAGAAAGATATTAAAAAAACCTCCATCAAAAGGAGGTTGCTCAAAAAAATATTCAGAGTATTAATTATAATAGAAAGAATCATCCTCATACATCGGAATATATTCATCATCCGACGGAATTTCATCGAGTGGTTTGCCTTCAAGAATTTTTTTCACTTTATCGATCACCTCTGGATTCTTGATTTTGGCTCACGTAACTTTGGGTGGAGTGGATTTCCCTTTTTTAGCAGTATTCTTTGCTGTATCGATATCGACAGCAGTCTTGAAACGATTGGAAATACTAAAATTCCTTTCTATCTTTTCTGCAAGCTCATATAACGGAGCATTGAGATAATTTTTGTCAGACTTGAGATACTGAAGTTTACGATTCCATTCTTTTCTCTGTTCTCCTGTCAACGAATAAAAGAACGTCTGCTTGAGATCCCTATCCAAAAGATTGATACAGGTTTCCCAAGGTTCAAGTTTTGGCTGTGCCCTATCATAATCCTGCTTGTACGCCATACCTCAAAAGTTATTTACGAGGACATCTGACTGTAAAACAGTATCGAGATTATGTTTAAAAAATTCTTTCCACGCAACCAAGGCCTTTTCAAGTTCTGGAGGTACAGTTCCACGACCCAAACTTTCCAATACCTGTCAGACAACACTATAATACAATACATCATCTATCTCTTTTTTTCAGGGATTTTGCTGACATCGTTTCAATCTCTTGATAAAGATCGTCACATTATTTCCAGAAAATCATTTCTCATCAAATCGGTTGAAAAATTTATCGATAAAAAACTTTACTTCTTCTTTGGAATTGACTTTGCCTTGGGGAATAGCATCAGCCATATCTTTGAAAAATCATTTCATCGTCTGAATTTCATCACCATCTTTACCTGCAAATCACGTCTGATCAATCTTGAGCATCTGATGAACAGCACTCTGACTTTTGGTAAGAATAGACCCAGTAAGAGCATACGGATTATTCCTTACATCATTATCAAGACTTTCATACTTTTCATTGCTATTATTCAAAAACTCTTTGATCAACTCCTTGTCAGCTATCGATGTTTTAGGATCTGCATAGATATCAAGTAAAGTCTTTCCATTAGTATTCTTTCACATGAGTTTAAAGAATTCACTCAAATCATGTAATGTGTTTCCTGAGGATATCCATTTTTGGAAAACTCAAGGTTTGTTTGCATCTCGTTTGGTGAAATCCTTGGTACCTCAAGCAAGGTTTTCAAAAGAAAATTTCGAAGCATCATATTTTGTACTACTAGAAAATCATCAATTGCTGAAGATATCAAGCATTCTCTGAAGTTTTGTCTGCTGATGAATATCTTTGACCCAAATACCAGGAACAAATCATCTTGTTCTACAGATACTTTTGATCATTCATTGAGTTTCCGACATCGTCATTGTCAAAAACACACCAGAAAGCATACCAGCCATAACTGCCATTTCAAACGTCCTCCATTGTGAAGGACTTGTAGCTTTCATCGCCATAACTTTGAGAAATGGCACTGCTTGTTGAGGCCTATCTCACAGTAATCTAAAAAATTCCGCTCTTGCAAAATCAAAACTTGCAGATTTTACCTTACCAACTCATTCTTCGACAGTAGATTGACTAAAAAACTTCGTATAAGATCCTTCGAGTTCATCGATAAATTGTTTCGAATATTTTCCATAAAAATAGTATTTGGTCTTATCACCATCCTGTATACCCAATTGTCTAGCATCCATAACATGGACGATATACTTCATCTCAAGTTCAAGAATCTCATTTTTTTTGTTATCAGCCCAAATACTACCATATACGGATGCTCATTGTTGAAGTTCCCTGATAAGTTTAGCACGCATATTCAGATATCTCTGTTGATGCTCAGGTCACATGAGTATATTTACTCGCATACCCTTGGCAGCAAATTCGGGATTTCTATTATACGGTCATTTTCCTTTATTGATCATAGCAAGTAGCATGGCCGCGGCTTTGTAATGTGGTTTGATAGTGATCTGTCCTTTGATCATGGGTTTGATGTATTTCTCGTATACCAAAGAGAAATCTGCATCTTCATAATATTTCTTCCATTTTTCTACTTTTTTCCAAATCCTGCTATCTCTTTCCAGAAAATATTCTGCACCAAGAGTTTCAAATCCCGCAGAAACTCTAGCAAAAGGGAGTATCTTTCATAAAGTACTATACAATCTTCATTGCTGAGTCAAAAGATCAATAAGATCCTCTGTTCTTTCCTCATCATATTTTTTGATAGCATCCTTGATTTTGCTAATGGAATTTTTGAAAAAGCCAATAAGGTTATTGATACTAAATCAACGTCTCGTAGTAGGTGTTTCCTGATCCTTGATATCCTGGCGTTTTTTGATAACATCAGCTTGTTTCTTGCTTTTGGGTTGAAGTTCTTTTTCTTTGACAAAAATCATAAACGTAGGATAATCCATATCACGAGTATAGATGACATTCTTACCTTTATTATCAACAAATTCTCACCTCAAAGTAAAAGTATGATCAGGATTGTGTGTGATCTTGTATAATGATCGTTTTCCAGGCTCTGATTCATGATCCTCACCTATCTGCGGATCATATCGTCAAAAATATTCGACCTTTTCACCTTTTTCATCACCATTAACAAAAGTAAATTTATTTCAATCAAATGCAATATTCTCAAAAACCTTCTCAAATCATTCAGCTACCTTCGACGAAACAAGAGCATTGAATTGGGGGTCAAAGGATGCTCATTTTGGATTGGGTAACTTATAGATAGTATCTCAGAAGATTCATTTGAGAAATAAAAAAGATTCTGGAGAAATTGGTAATTCCTTTTTCTGGGACTCATATACTCAGAGTTTCAATTCTCACCCATGAAGTTTGAGAGTAAATGTTCACTTTTTTTCATTGATATCGAAAATCTCCATCTGGAGCCATGCTTTACCACCATTAGGAGGAGGTACTTCACTTTCTGCAAATGGTATGAATAATCTAGTTCCTTTAACGAATCAGAAATTCTCTTTGTATTGTTCTTCCGGGAACGTATATCCTGCAAGCTGTTTCCGTTCATTGAGGAATTTCGTTTTTTCTGAAGATTCGGCAGTCTTTTCAGGAGACTCTGTAGGAGTCGTCACCTCTTCCTCGGCTTCTTCCTCTTTTTCCTTGAAGACATCGAGTTTGCCAAATTTTGCTCCAAGCATTTTTTCCCTTTCCGGAGACATAGAGATTGTCATACTTTCCTGTCCAAGCGCATACCCAAAAAGCAATGCACCAAGAGCTTCACCATTGAGATTGAGTTGTTTATCAAGAATTTGTATATCATATGATTGCTGCTCATTATCTTTGATTATAATAGGCGTACCATCACGAGTTCCCTCTCGAGTAACCAATGTTCTGGATTGATGAGGAGCAGTAATAGGCTCAGAATAAAGATAGAGTTCTTTTCCATCAGTTTCTTCAGTGTTTTTTTCATCAAGCGGAGAATAGGAAGAAAGATATCATTCGACGGTCTTACCATCTTTGGTAAGTCTCACTTTGTAGGCATCATTGATGCGAACGAGTCAGTTCTTAGATTGAAAATTATAGTAAAGAGATTCGAACATAGGACTCTCCTCGAAAAATTTCTCATTGGCCGCTGTGAGCTGTGTCTGGAAATTGAGCGGCAGATTTTTAATATGCTCCAAATCCTCTATTCATGGCAATTCCTTACGAGCTGTAGCCATAAATGCTTTCTTCAGGAAATGGAGAGGAATAGGTCAATGTCTGGTAGGAATGATGAGATCCATCTTCTGAAGATCAAACAGATCGTTAACGAACGCTGTCAGATCCTCTTCCGTGACAGAAATCAGTTCAGGCACTTTATTCTTTATCGTATCTTCGAGCTTATGTTTGAGTAAGGTATCTATCAATGATTGTTGCTGTACAGAAGAAAGAACGGAAAAATCGAAACGATTCTCCACCAAGAGAGCAAAGACGTCAGCCAATGCAGCGTCTTTGGTTTTGAGAAAAGCTACATATGCTTGCCATCTGCAAAGTTCTCTCTCTTCCTTGAGCTTGCGGATCTGTTTTCTTATTGTTTCCTTTTTTGATACATCTATAGTATCTTTGTAGGTATTCTGGAGATCAAGAATCTGTATATCGATCTGATCGAGATCAGCATGGAAATTTGTATCCACAGCAAGGATTTCTTTATCATTGAACGGATAGATTTTAAAGATTTCGTTGACGTAGGGAGGAAATTCCTTGAAGGTATTCGCCATGGATTCAAAATAATGATCGATGGTTTTCTCTGTTGCTTGCACTTCTTCGAAAAGCTGGCGAGTGACGAGCTTATTGAAGATGCGCCTGAAATATCATTCCCGTTCAGAGAATCATTTGGTATCATCAAATTTTCTTCCCGTCTTGAGAAGTTCGTTTTGGATATCACCGTTGGTAACAATAATGGAATCGAGTTTCTTAGCCAATGATTCATCAATCTCAGAAACATGATCAAGCAGAAACTGCGATCGTTCATTTTTGAAATGAATCAAATCCTGACAAGAGCTGAATAGAGTAATTGGTAATGGGAATTGTTCATCGAAAGCATCTTTGAGAGGACCTTTGAGAAGTTTCCTGATTTTGGTAATTGCTACCGTGATCATCATTCTTTCGATAGGATTATAATCAGGATTCAAAATACGCTCAGCATGATTAGCGGATGTTTCACCGATAGTGATTTTTTCTTTCTCAATGAATTTTTTCCGAACTATATATAAATCATCTATCGTCTTCAATTTGCCGTCTGCAGAGATTTCAAATGAATTTGGATCAAATCCTGCAAACGCAGCAAAATCATTGAAGATATGTGCAGGCAGATTATTTGTAGAATCTTCGCAAAAAATTTTGAAATCCTCTAAACTTTTGTACATAACATGTTCTTCTGTATCTTCAGGTTTAAATTCCTCATGAAGCTTGGAAGTATTTTCGTTGATATTTTTGAGCGTAAATCATTTGTTTTCGAGTGCTTGGATATAGATAGGCAGATCATTCTTATCCATCTTATCCAACAGATTGGGATACTCCTTTTTGAAATATTCCCAAAATTGCTCCAAGTATTTCTTGTTGCCGTAAAGTTCTTCTCTCTTGATCTCAGGAAGTTTATCGAAATTCGTGAAAGCGCCTTTGAGTTCATCCAAAAAAACATCCGAAATATTGATTTTTTTCGGACTTCCCTCAACGGTTTGCTGCTGATCACGATCGATATGTTTTTGATTCTTATCTTTCTTCTTTGCCATACTTAGAAAAAAATTGGGAAATAAACATTACATATTATACTGATTTCCTCAAAAAATGCAAAAGAACGCTGTTTAAATTTGAGCGTTCTTTGTAAAGGTGAAATTGGTTCCAAAGAATATCGACTGTTGACTAATTATGGTTGAAATAAAGTATCCGGAACAAAAACAACTTTTCTCACACCAGGAAATTGAAGTGCGGTCTTTTCTATAAGAGAAGAAAGGATAAACATACGTGCAGATCATCCATCAGTAAATCATGACACCTCAGGAAACGAAAGTGTCAATGTACCGTCAGGAATGAACTCAGCGCCCAATAATTTGAATTGAGGATGAGGAAACTCAGTAACGAAGCCATTAGCTTTTTCTGATTCAGTAAGATTTCATTTGAGTAATTCATTGATAGTATCTACGAGAAGATTCTTGCTAGGAGGAAAAATACGATAGACTGGCAAGATAGAATTGATATTGACCTGTTGATCTGGAGGAAGTTTTTGATCAGCAGTCTGATTGAAATAATAGAGTGCAACTTTGGTAGGAGCAGTTGTTTGAAATAACGTATACTCACTCCTAGATCACGGTTCCGCCTGAAGTTGATTAGTCAATGTATCCAATTGAGATTTGATAGCATCCAATTGTTCATTGAGTCATGTCATGACATTGCTATCATTGACGCATACCGGACATTTACCAAATCGATTACCTATTTCCCTACCGAGAGGTTTATCAAATAATCTCAGATAAGACCAGAACAAGAAAATAATAAGAAACCAGAAGATAGTGGTCCAAAAAATCTTTTTCATAAACAAAGATAGAAGATAAAAGACGTATGGTAGAAGAAGAAAACAATTTTCTACCTTCTCATTTCTACTTGTTACTAAGGTGAGAATTATTCAGCTGTTGCTTCTACTGGAGTAACGGTCTGAACAGAAGATGGAGTACTAACAGTAGAACCAGTATATCCTGCAAGCATATCAAGTTTTTTTTGCATATCCACAAGTGTTTCTTGGATAGCAGTAATCTGATCGGTAATACTCACCTGACCTGATGTAGCAAGTGTATCTTGATTTACTGCATTGGTGGCACCAAGCCAAGTACTCACAGTATTAGCCATATGTGCATCAAAAGATCTCATATAAAACATAAATCATAAGAGAACGATAAGCCAAAAAACAGTAGTCCAAAAAATCTTTTTCATAACACATACATATAAAAAATAAAATGACGAAAGAACTTTATTCTTTTACACAATAAAATCAAATTATTTTTATAAATTTCAACTCGAAATGCACAGGTTAAAGAAGATGTAGGGTCGTACTATGGAATACTTCATATGAACATCTATATCATAGTATCTTCCTAGGCTTTCTGTTGATTTTATCTTCAATCTTCTTTAATTCTT
>CAZBWI010000004.1:0-14241 GCA_964495825.1 uncultured Candidatus Peribacteria bacterium
TTACTATAAAAGAATCAATGTACGGTCATATAAAGATATTCTCATGAGCGCATGAGCTACAATTCACGAAACTTGTATCAAGATAAAACTGACAATTCTATTTTTGGAAATCTACTGACAATTCTACTTTGCTATAACAAAAATAAAAAACTCCCCATGAAGAGGAGTCTTGGTATGAAGAGTGTCAGAGAAATTATTTGAATTTTTTCTGGAAATATTCTACTAATAAAGTGACAATAAATCATCCTATGAATGCATCGATAAAACCTCGTAAAAGTCATATAAATGCTCCCAGAAGATTTGCATCGTATCAGATATAAAAAGTTTTCATAAAGCTAACAAAAATCTTACCATATCAGAATCAATGTGCTGTAAGTGCAAAAATACATAATCAGATTCACCGATATATTCCAAGTGCCAATCAAATAGATACAGGGTTTTTGAATTGTGGTTTCATGAGTTTACGGGTAAACTGATAAAATCATAAACAATAAAAAAATAACTAAATATGTATATTTTTCAAGAAATTGTACTTAGTATTTTTTACTTTTTTTTAGATAAAAATTATATATATACAATATATCAGTAAGTAATATTTTATCTTTTTTTTATCTTCATGAAAAAAATTACAAAGAAACCTCTTAAGTCAAAAAAACCTCTTACTGTGAAGATGTTGAAGAAATCCAAAACGAATATCCGGCTCAAAGTGCTTGGTATCGCGAATATTGTTGCATTCCTGGGTGTTTTGGTAGTGAATTATTTAGCGATCAATCTGCCTATAGGTGGTATGACGACTGGTGCATTATCTGATTTATATCCAAACTTATTTACTCCAGCAGGGCTGACATTTTCTATCCGATGACTCATTTATTTAACATTGTTTGGATTCGTAATCCGACAGATTATCGATATTTTCAAAAAAAATTCCCTCGGAATCATCAAGAAGATCGGGATCCGATTTTTGCTGTCCTGTGCTACCAATATCGGACGAATCTTTGCTCGACATTTCCAACAGGTATTTGTGTCTGTATTGATAATGTTAGCGTTCCTTATTGTCTTGATTGTCTTGGCTAGCAAGGTTCAACTTGGAAAAAAACTCTGAACATGGAAAGATAAGCTTTTCGTTCAAGTTCCTTTCAGTTTGTATCTTGGACGGATCTCTGTAGCTACGATCGCAAATATCTCAGCTCGGCTCGTACATATCCAACGAGGTATGCGAGGTATGACGCCTATATTCCGGACTATGCTTGTCATTATTGTTGCAACATTACTAGCATTACTTGCACTCCGAAAAACATATAATGTTGTTTTCGCTTTGGTTGTAATCCGAGCATTCATCGGTATTATCATCAAAAATTTGAGCGCTGAAGTAGTCTATGGACAAATCATTCGATTGCTTTGAGCATGTATCGCAGTGATTACTGCAGCTATCGGACGGAGATGTGAAAAACGACTTAAAAATTAAATTACTAATTATTGATTCTTAGGCCTAAAGGAGATAAAGAAGTGAAGAAGTTGTTGTGAGAAGGTATGGCACTCCAGAGAGAAGCTATTACAAAGTGATTCAAAAATTCTATCGGTGAGATTAAGGCAACAGATAGTTCTCTTACTTGGAAAGATATTCTTGGTTTCTTAGTCAATAGTAGCAGGATAGAAACACTCGAAAAAGTAGGTTAGAATAATGCAAGGATCATCTATATAAACGAGAACCTAGAAGGTAAACAAGCTTCTATGATCAATCATAATCAGTAATATTTCTGAATAAAATAAAAAGGCCGCAGCTTCGTTGCTGTGGTTTTTTATATCGTCGGAAGGTCAGGGATTCGAACCCTGGGTACAGTTGCCTGTACACATGTACTCCAAACATGCGCTTTCGACCACTCAGCCAACCTTCCGTATATCGTAGTGTTTATAGTATTGCTGTACATTTTCAATCAAAAATTTTGTAAATGATTCGCTGAGAATTACTTTTGTGTGAGGAAAAAAGTAAACAAAAATGCTTTTTTCTTGAGTAATTCATTTCGTTATGAGATCAATCTCACAGATATATTTTGTCATAATTACTTGCATATCCCTCGTGTTGGCTTAGGGCAAGTCGAATATTTTGAATGTTACGTTTGGCCTACTTTTCTTACTGGTGGAATAATGGCACAAGGTATCTATAGTATTTGTGTGTAATTGACTTATTCTTTAAAAAGAATATACTTCCAGTTCCCATCAAAACAAAAATGTGCAAGTCGAAAAACAAGTTGTTTATATTGATATATCAAGATGAATCTCAAAAAACTTATCGTAGCGGGAGCTATGGTCATAGCCCCACAATCACTGACCAATACCACAACAAGTGTTGTCCATGCTCAGCTCAAGAAAGTACTGGAGAATGTAGAAACCAAGGACAATACTCCTGTCTATTATAATTTCTCAGTATCCCAGGAATTGTTGCATCAGATAGATACTATGTGTTTGGATTTGGAATGTCCGATAGTGTTTTCCAGATCACGGGAAGATCTTCGTAATACGCCCTTGGTGATGAAATGAACCCGCAGACATATTTGAGAATATCTCTGATATGACCAATATGATTATATTTTGAAGACTTACAATAACGATACTATACCTGATTCATTCAAAACTCCTGACGACTTATGTATAGAAAAATTTGAACATATAAAATTTCCTTTAATCTATGATGAGATTGGTAAAGTAGTACCACATACGCTTTCATGATTACTTCAGGAAGAGAAATTTGCGGCCTATCGTGATAGTATTCATGCCCAAGATACTTTGATGATAAATATGGATATCAACGGCAAGCGTTCGTTCCTGTATTACGAAACCGGCAAACTCATACTTGCGACGCATACGACTATCGGCCGTGGCAAATCTACGCCGAGAGGATTGTTTCGTGTAGATTATAGGGTGGACTACAAGAGATCAAGAAGGTATAATAATGCAGCTATGCCATATGCACTTCATGTCACTGACAATATTTTCGTCCATCAAGGAAAAGTTTCTCCATCAGTCAATTCCCATGGCTGCAATAGATTGCCGTGATTATACGCGGAAGTGCTTTATTATCTCACGACTATACCAAAGCTCGATATGGTCTATAAAGCAGAAAAAAATATATTAGATTCCGTGCAAAGACAAATATACGATTCACTCAGAAGAGCAACACCAAAAATGCTTATCGTGGATTAATTATTTGACGGTAACACTTTTGGCTAAATTCCTCGGTTTATCGATGTCTTTTCCTAGTATGTCTGCAACATGATACGCGAGGAGTTGTCCTATGATAACGGTGAGGAAAGGATAGATTTCATCGATAGTCGATGGTATTTTGATGTTTCAGTCGGCGTTAGGAATATTCTTGTCAGAGATGGTGATCACTTTCCCATTTCTCGCTTTGATCTCTTGGATAGAGGAAATATTCTTCTCAAACATCAGATCATGCGGAGCGAGTAGAAAACTTGGAATATTTTTGTCGATCAATGCCAATGGTCCGTGTTTCAATTCTCCACTTGGATAACTCTCAGAGTGAAGATAGGTAATTTCCTTTAATTTTAAACTGCTTTCTCTGGCGATAGGCAACTGATAATGTCTTCCCAAAAAAAAGAAATTCTTATATTCTGAAATTTCTTTCGCGATATTTCTGATATTCGTAGTGTCAGCGAGGATGTCTTCGATCATGGTTGGAACCTTGCTTAATTCTATCATAATTTTATCATATCTCGCTTTATGTAAACCTCTTTTTTGTCCTAGATACAATGCAAGCAAGAGGATGCAAGTAATTTGTGCCGTGAAAGCTTTTGTAGATGCTACGCCGATTTCAGCTCATGCTCTAGTAAATAATCCATAATCTGTTAGACGTGAAATTGTTGAACCAACAATATTCACGATACCAAAAGTGTGTCCTCATTTGTTTTTGATCATCTTCAGAACTTCAATGCTGTCAGCAGTTTCACCTGATTGTGAGATGAAAACATAGAGAGTGTCGTCATTTATCTTAATATGTTTATACTCGTATTCGCTTGCTATTTCGCAGCTCGCGTCTATGTCTGCGATGTTTTCCATTCGATAAACACCAAGGCTTCATGCGTTATAACTCGTTCCACATCCTATAAAAACAATCTTTTTAAAATTTTCATCCTGCATGCCATGAAATGCTTCGGCATTCAAAAAATTAGTCTTAAAATCAGCTCTTCATTTGAAAATCCTTCTGATAATATTTGGTTGTTCAAAAATTTCTTTCAGCATGAAATGTTTATATTCTCCTTTGGATGCCTCAAGTGCAGCGATATCCATATCTTCAATTTTTTTTTCTGTTGGTACGCCATTTGACTTTATTTGATATTCGTTTCATTGTAGGTATACGATATCACCATCATCGAGATAGACAAGTTTATCTGCATATCCTGCAAGTGCTTGTTTATCTGAAGAAAAGAAATATTCTCATGTTTTATTGTATGCAAAAAGAAGTGGACTTCACAACTTTACCGCAATGATTTCATCTGGTGCATATGTTGAAACGATAAATAATGCATAAGCTCACCTAATCATTCAGAGTACTTTTTCTACTGTTTCCATAAAATTTCCTGTTCGGTTATCTTCAAGGAGATTTGCTATTACTTCGCTATCTGTTTGTCCGTAGAAGGTGTATCATTTTGCTATGAGATCTTGTTTGAGTTTATAATAATTTTCAATAATTCCATTATGTACTAGATAGAAATGTTTGTTCTGATCATGGTGTGGATGAGTATTTTCTTCGCTAATTCCTCCATGTGTCGCCCAGCGTGTATGTGCAATACTGATAGAAAATGTTTGGTCTGATCAAATTTCTTTGGCAACTTTGCTCGCAAGGCTGGAAACTTTTCCTACAGCCTTGACAAGGTGAAAATTACCATCAGTGTTGCCAACGAGTAATCCTGCAGAATCATATCCGCGATATTCCAATCTTTCTAATCCATGTACCAAGATATTTTGCACATGAGCTTTAGTTCACTTATATCCGAAAATTCCACACATAATCTAGACTACAATATTTAAAATTTTTCCTTTTACATAAATGACTTTTTTCGGTTCTCACGTAATCCGAGATGTTATTTTTTTATCTGACTTAGCTATTTGTAGAGCTTCATCTTGTGCTGCGTCTTTGTTGATAGAAATTGTTCCTCTTATTTTCCCATTTACTTGGACTCCAATAGTTATCATGTCAGCGACGAGATATTTTTCATCATGCTTCGGCCATTTCGCTTTGGTAAAAATAGAATACTCATTATCCAACTGTTCTCGTAATTCTTCTGCAATATGCGGCGCAAAAGGTGAAACTAGGATTACCAAATCTTCAAATGTTTTTTTCGTAATTGTTTTCATTTCTGTTAAATGGTTGACCAATATCATAAGCTGGGAGATTGCAGTATTGAACCTAAATCCGTCGATATCATCAGTGAGTTTTTTTATTGTTTGGTTGAGGAGTATTTTCGTTGCGTTCTCTTCTTCAGTATTGCTGATTTTGTCTTTTAATGCGATGATTTTTTCCAAAAACTTTTTGACTCATTTTATTCCATTGGTACTCCATGCAATAGGTTGATCAAAGGGCCCCATGAACATCTCATACGTCCTCAATGCATCAGTTCCATATTCATTGATAATATCATCTGGGTTGACAACATTTCCTCGTCTTTTGCTCATTTTCCTGCCGTCTTCCCCCATGATAAGTCCGACATAATGATATTCTTCAAATGGTTCTTCTTTTGTTACTACACCGATGTCATACAAAAATTTCTGCCGGAATCTTGCATAGATCATATGTCTGGTGACATGTTCCGCTCCGCCGACATACACATCGACATTACCCCAATATTTTTCTTTATCTTTTCCGACTAATACTTGATCATTATTTGGATCCATATATCTGAGCCGATATCGGGAACTGCCTGCTCGACCTGGCATGGTATTCGTTTCGCGTTTAAATTTCTTTCCATCTTTGATTACATTCACTCGATCGGTGATCGCTGCAAGCGGTCATTCTTCGGTTCATGTCGGCTGATAATTTTCTACATCCGGTAATTCCAATGGTAGATCTTTTTCGTCGAGTGCAACAATATTTCCAGCTTCATCCCAAAGGATTGGAAATGGTTCACCTCGATATCTCTGTCTGCTAAATACTCGATCTTGCATTTTATAATTTACCTTTTTTCTTCATATTCATTTTTGTTCTAACCATGCTTGCATTTTCGTGATAGCTTCATCACTATATAATCCGCTGAACTCTCATGAATTATTCAATATTCCTTTGGGTGGATAGCAGATTTCAGAATTCCTTACTTTATCATACTCTTCCAAATTTGTATCCATCGGTAAGATAGAATTTACTATTGGAAGGTTGTATTTCTTTGCAAACTCAAAATCTCTTTCATCATGCGCTGGCACCGCCATGACAACTCCGGTTCCGTAATTTGCTAATACATAATCCGCTACAAACACAGGCACTTTCTTTCCGTTGAACGGATTGATTGCATAGGCACCACAGAAGACACCGGTCTTCTCTTTTTGTAATTCTGTTCTTTCCAACTGAGTTTTGTGCTTTGCTGCTTCTTTGTATTTTTCAACTTCAGCTTTGTATTCGCTAGTAGTTATCTTGTCGACCAATGGATGTTCCGGCGCGATAGCAACGAATGACATTCCGAATACCGTATCAACTCTGGTAGTATATACACTGAATTTCAAATCCTCCGCCCCATTTCATTCGGTACCTTCTTTATTAAAGGAGGACATATCTATATGCATATCAAATTCCGTTCCTTCACTTTTTCCAATCCAGTTTCTTTCCAATTCTTTCATAGATTCTTCCCATTTTAACATATCCAATCATTCCAACAATCTTTCTGCATATTTCGTAATTCTCAATACTCGTTGTTTCATCGGTCTCTGTTCTACGACTGATCAACATCTTTCGCATTTTCCATCATCAAGATCTTCGTTTGCTAATCCTGTCATACATTTTGGACATCGATTTATGGGTTTGTAGTCTACATATGCTAGACGCTGTGAATTGAGAAATTGTTCTGTGGTGAATCATTCCGGAACTTTCAATTTTCAACTTTCAACTTGTAATTTGAGCGAAGCGATTGGCATAGCTTTTTTCAACTTCTCGTCGTAATAATGGTTGTACATTTGTAAAAACACCCGCTGTGTCCATTTGAAGTATTTTGGATCAGCAGTATTGATTGATCTACTTCGATCGTAAGTAGTACCAAACATTTCAAGCTGTCTGATGTAGTTATCGATATTCTGTTTTGCAACTATTTGAGGTTTCATCTTGTGTTCGATGGCGTAATTTTCTGTTCATAATCCGAACGTATCAAATCCCATCGGATGCAAAACATTGTATCCTTGCAGCATTTTTTTTCTTGCTACGGTGTCAGTAGCAATATATCCCTTTGGATGTCCTACGTGCAGTCATGCTCAGGAAGGATACGGAAACATATCCAGGATATAAAATTTCGGTTTAGTAACATCTTCTTTGACCTTGTAGAGATCTGTCTCTTTCCATTTTTTTTGCCGTTTTTTTGCGATGTTCTTTAGTTCCATGATAAGTATTTAGAAATTAGAAATATAAAATGAAAAATTTATCTATGATGTTTATGGTAATATGCTATGCTCCTATCGTAGGTTTTCTCTTCTTCTGCTGTAAAATAGCAGGCAGGGAGCTCTTTTTTTGTGCGATGATATGCGATGCATTCACAGCATTTCCCATGTTTATCGCAGTCTGTATAGGTACATGGACATGCTACTGTCTTCATGGTGCATTGTGTACACTGCATATGGTTTGATATCCAAAATAAAGGAGCTTAATAGTATATAAAACTCCTGTGCTTTCAACAAAAAAAACATATATTTTCTCGTAAAAAAGATGTATATAAGTTTCTCGTTAGTATACAAATACTACTATGATGTATTATGAAAAAATCTTCTACGCTTCCAAACTAGCAATAATTATTAAAGATATTGTTTGAGTATCTTGGATCTGCTAGTATGTTTTAATCTTCTGATTGCTTTGTCTTTTATTTGTCTTACTCTTTCATTCGTGAGATTAAGATATTCTCCTATTTCTTCGAGTGTACATGGATGAGGTTTGTTTATACCAAAATACATTTCCAAAATATCTTTTTCTCTTGGTTTCAGAGTGGTGAGTACTCTATAAATTTCCTTTTTGAGCGATTCAATAATAAGCTCTTGATCTGGATTTTCAAATGATGTACTCTCTATTACATCCAATAACATATTTTTATTTTCATGTTCATTTATAGGTTTATCAAGAGAAACATAATTGTGATAAACTCAATACAGTTCGTTGATGTCATTGTGATCCATATGAAGAATATCAGTAAGTTCTTCAGTTGTAGGTTCCCTGCCATATTGTTGCTCTAGTTTACTTATAACTTTATTCATTTTGTTGTGTGCTATTATTTTATTATGAGGAACTTTGACTGTCCTTGAATGTTCGGCTAATGCTTTTAGAATGCTTTGTCTAATTCGTCGGACGGCATATGAGATGAATTTAAATCCTCTTGTTTCGTCAAATTTTTGAGCTGCTTTGATAAGTCCTAGGTTGCCTTCATTGATAAGATCAATAAGAGGGAGTCCGTAGTTCTGGTACTGTTTGGCTACGGAAACAACAAATCTTAAATTGGCTTTGACGAGTTTTTCCAAAGCTTGTTGATCTCATGCTTTTATTTTTTGGGCAAGTTCTGTTTCCTCCAAGACATCAATCATCTCTTCTTTGGCTATTTCTTGAAGATATGTATTGAGTGATGCGGATTCACGTTGAGTGATGCTTTGTGTGATTTTGAGTTGTTTCATGATGATTGTTCAGATAAATTCTTATCTTTAAGATAGACATTTAGAAAAAAATGTCAATAGATGTTATAATTATTATAGTATTGATTAGCCCATTATACCTGCATTTCGCATTGAAAAACTGGACGTAAATCGTATTAATGAGTAATTCATCATGGATAATGAATAATGTTGGAATTGTCATGATATGAACTATTATAACTCACTATAGTCCATGATAAGAAATATCTTTCATTAGTACGTATTCATCTTTCATTTTTCATTATATATTGTATGTCCAGAAGAAGAAAAAAAAGCCTAGTATTGAATAAATATAAGCTTGGAATTAGCCTTACGGTCTTAGGATCGCTATTTTTCTTTTCGTTATATTTTGCAGAAGGATCTCCCGTACTGATGTTTCTCAAGACTTATGCAAGCATAGCATTTGGTGAAATTGGATTATATATATTTTTTGCCTTATGTTTTTTGGTCGGTATCATTATTATAGCAAAAGGTCATCTCATGAAACTAGTTATCAGACAATTTATGGTGATGATGATTATTATTTCCGCAGTCATTAATTTCCCTATTATCGACGGTGATGTGACCAAATATGAAAAATTCTGAGGATATATCTCTCGGCCGGTTATCGCATTGTTGCAAGTGATGTTTGGAGGGAAAGCAATCGCAACAAAGGCATTCATTATCATTTTATTGGTACTTGGTATCATATGGATTCTCTATTCGTTCAATTTTTCGTTGCCTACGATAAATCTCCAAGTCGATAAAAAGCCGAAAGCTTCAAGCTCCAAGTCGAAATCATCAAGATACGAAGAAGAGGAGGAAGAGGAAGAAGAGGAAAAACCAGAATTTTGACAGCCAGTTTCTCGTTCATTAATCAAATCGCTTATCAAAGATAAATTGGAACGCAAGATCGAAGAAAAAGAGAAAATCAAAGAAAGAAAAATCCGTCCTATGATAAATTTTTCGGCTGAAAAACCTACATTCAATATCAATGTTCTTGAATCCAGCCCTGATCAATCCATCACTATCGATGAAACATTCCTTATGGAAAAAGCCAAAGCATTGCAAAATAAATTGATGGAATTTAATGTGCCAATTATGATCGAGGGATTTGATATCGGGCCGTCCATCGTACAGATCAGGATTAAGCCTGATGAAGGAATCAGATTGTCGACTATTGAAAGCCTCTCCAACGACATTTCTTTGTCATTGAAATCCAAATCTGTGAGAATAGTCGCACCAATTCCTGGCACTGATTGTGTTGGTATCCAACTACCAAATCCTAAGCCGATCATGGTACGTCTAGGCGATATTTTTGGTTCGACGGAATTTATAAATGAAATAAAAAAATCTGATAATAATCTTGCGCTTGGAAAAGCGATTGATGGTTCTATCATGGTCAAAACTTTAGAATCTATGCCACATTTGCTTGTAGCAGGAGCCACGGGTTCAGGAAAATCCGTGGGAGTAAATGACTTCATCCTTTCGCTTATGTACCAAAATACCCCTTCTGAACTTAAATTTTTGATGGTTGATCCGAAGCAGGTCGAACTTGAATTGTACGCAGGACTTCCTTACTTATTAGCTCCAATAGTTTTCGAGCCAGAGAAAGCATTGAAGCTTTTGAAATGGACGGAACATGAAATGGAAAGAAGATACGGAGTATTGAGAGAAGCAAGAGTAAAAAATATAGATGAATACAATAGAAAAGGTCCGGCAGAAAAGATGTTCCGTATTGTTTTTGTTGTCGATGAACTTGCATCCATGATGCTATCAAAAGCAAAAAGGGATGTGGAAGCATGTATTACGCATATATCAGCAAAAGCTCGTGCTGTCTGAATTCACTTGATCATTGCAACCCAAAGACCATCTGTTGATGTCATTACCGGGTTGATCAAAGCAAATATGCCGACCAGGATAGCGTTTGGTACAGTTTCGGAGATTGATAGTAGGACAATTTTGGGAAGAAAAGGAGCAGAGACATTGCTTGGAAAATGAGATATGCTCTATATGGATCCATCGACCAAAGCGCCGATAAGGATACAGGCGCCGTTTGTTTCCACCGAAGAGATAGAAAAAGTCGTCATGACACTGAAAACGAAATATATGGGAGGACTTACCGAAGAAGATATTTACAATCAAGAAATCGTATCATTACTCGAAAATAAATTGGAAGCTGGAGATCAATTGTTTTCTGGATGATGATCAGATAATGATGATGAATTGGTAGAACAAGCTATCCAAATTATTTCCCAAACCAGAAAAGCATCAGCTACCTTGCTTCAGAGAAAGCTCGGGGTAGGATTTGCACGTGCAGCGAGGATTATGGATATTTTGGAAGAAAGAGGTATCATCGGTCCTCAAGATGGTGCAAAACCAAGAGACATATTTATTTAGAAATGGGGGATATGGACCCAGGTACAAAGAAAAAATAATCACTCATCCCAAGTCCTAGTTCCCTAGTTAATATTATTATATCATAATTTTATAAATTAGCAAGTAAATCTAGCCCGTAAATGCTAGATTTTTTGTATTTTTGCCTATCGGGAGTATAATTAGACTAAGAAACAAATGCTAAATGTTGAATGCTAAATGCTTAATGAATATATTGTATTCATAAACTATCGTAATCTATAATAGTCCATATCAATACAAAATCATACATTCAACATTAAAAATTCAACATTCAAAATTAATTATTTATCATTTCAACAGTCACAATGAGCTTTACAAGCAAAAACCTACAATTCCAAAGAAGAGGCAGCATGTCCTTTATCAAAGGTGCTACGCTCTTTTTTCTCGGTATGTCATGTGTACTTTTTTTGACGCAAGCATTTGAAATTGTGCCTGTGACAAGAAATGTTAGAACTATCATAAATAGCATCCTCTTCACGATAGATGGGAATCCTAGCTCTGCTACAGGTGCATATATCGATGGTACCAGTGGTAATGCATATTTCGCCGGGAAAATAAGCAGTAATAGAGTAGATGCTAATACGATTTGTCTTTCCGGTGATTGCAAGACAGCTTGGCCTGCAGGTTGATCTTCTGTATGGTCCACAGGAAGCAGTTATAAAATTTATTATACCCTATGAAACGTAGGTATCGGAACAAATATTCCAAATTATACTCTTTCTATAAATGGAAACATATGAGTAGAAGATACTTTATATATGTGAGGGACATATGGTTTATTTTTATGAGGATATACACCTTCTAAACTATATCAAACATGAAATATATTGTATATTAAATGAGCTTATCCATGATCGCTGTGAACAAATTGATATGATGTGAACATTGACTGAGGAAATCCAGCTTTTTGATATAATTATGGTAATGTTATTTTGGCTCAAAGGGGTAATGTGGGAATCGGAATAAATAGTCCAACACAAAAGCTTGAGGTAAATGGTAATATAAAACTTACTACTGGTGGAATAATTTCTGCTGCTTCAACTAATAGTCATCAGATTTATCTTAGTAATAATGGATATGTAGGTATTTCAACATCTAGTCCAGAAGCTAATCTATCAGTAGCAGGTACTGCAAAATTTACAATTGATGAAAACGAATCAGCATTTGTTATACGTGATGATGTTAATTGAACAAATGTAATGCAGGTTGGTAATGAGACTGATCAAAGTGTAATTTTTGATAATAATAATTTTTGATATAAGGTTTGAATCTGAACAAGTCCATCTGCTAAGCTTACCGTAGAAGGATGAATCAGACCAAAAACATTTACACGTAGGCCTAATTCATCTAATTCAAACTATCCATGTGATGATAATACTAATTACCCAGAATGAACGATATTTTATAATGCTGATGCAGGTGTTATGTGTTATTGTGGTCCTTCTAATACTCCATATACAATGACATGAGGATCATGTGTATTACTAGAGCAAAATGCATTATCACCATTATAAAATATAAAATAAATAACTATAATCAGTATAAAAAAATCCGAGCATCGCTCGGATTTTGTGTATCTACTATAGATTATTTCTAATGTTCCAGCTTTTCCATTTTTGCTATCAATGCGAGCATACCTTTTTTTGCTTCATTGCCAAATTCTATCTGTTCTAGGATAGCACTAGATTTTTGACTATAGTCTTTGACGCCGTTCTTGCCGAAATCGAGGGCTCCACTTTCTTTGAACATATGCTGGAGTTCTACAATCTGCTGATCATCGAGTTTTTTTCCCATGCAGGATTTTAGCAATTTTTGCTGTTCCGGAGTTCATTTCTCGAAGATATAGTTGGTGAAGTAGGTTTGTTGTCCTTCCTGGACATCGGTGAATACAGATTTCGTTTTGTCGCCACCGATGATATCCAGATAATCATCCCTCATCTGGAACGCCATACCCATATAATTTCACAGCTCCTTGATCAATGATTTTTGTTGTTCAGATACTCATGCAAGAATCGCTCAAGTAAGCATTGGTCTGGTGAAAGTATAGGAAGCTGTCTTGTACATATTTTTTTTATCGATCAATGAGAGATCAGCTGGTTCGGAGATCGTCATATCGACGTCGATCATCTGTCAGAGGATCACTTCTTCGATCATACTGTGAACATTCTTTCTGGCTTCAAACAAAAGCTCTTCATCGAAGTCATGATTTTTGTATCGAAGCTCATAGACTCGTGAAAGGAGTAAGTCTCCTATCAAGATCGCTTGTCCTTCGGCAACGTGTCCGGCATTGGACTTGTTGTGTAATAATGTTTCGATATAAGCATGGACAGTCAATGCATTGTGTCTTTTCTTGGCTTGATCAATAATATCGTCATGGATTAGTGCCATGGAATGTAATAATTCAAAAATAATACCAAAATTCAGGATGGCTTTTTCCTTGTTGCCTCCAAATCCCATATAGGTCAACCAAAGCACGTACGGTCTGACTCTTTTGCCACCAGAAAAAATGAAAGTATCGATATATTCGATGAATTTATTGATCTTTTTATCATCGATAAGATGTTTAGATTGTTCGATTTTTTCGTGTATATATGTTTGGAGAATACCGTCGAACGTTGTTTTGAATGTAGCTAAATCCATACTTTATATCTCGTGAAAAAATAAAAACTAAAAGTGAAGAACGAATGAGATATCTTCTTGTGGACTATCGTAATTTACAATAGTTCATAATAAAATAAATCATACACTATTCACTTTTCACTATTAACTATTCACTGAATAGGGTAGTTTTTTGGTTCGGTAATGCAAACAAAAGCGAATATTTGACAAAAATATTCTGTTGCAGAATCAAGGTTACAGTTTTATAAGTGAACATAGATGATATTTTTGTATGGGCGTTAGCCCATTCATTCCTAATCATCTATGTTTTCTTTTGTGGTTGTAATAATATTCCCATAGTTT
>CAZBWI010000005.1:0-30585 GCA_964495825.1 uncultured Candidatus Peribacteria bacterium
AGAAAAAATTCAGTCTCCACCTAAAGGAATGTGAATTTAGATTTAATTGTTGAATAGAGTGAGAAAATATGTATACTAAGTTATTGAAACTTTTAAAAGAGTATGTGAAAATTTGTTGCTAAAGTACTCTAGACCCTAAAAAAATACCAGATTTCTCAGGTACTTCCATTGTATGTTTGAACTAGATTTCATTATGGTAGGGTAGCCGGGACTCGAACCCGGGACCACTAGCTTAAAAGGCTATTGCTCTACCGCCTGAGCTACTACCCCACGACAACGACAAAACGAATAATCGATGAAGAGTTTAATCGCTTGGTCGTTTTTGTTGTATTAGATGAATCCTTTGAGCTTTTTGTATACTTTGGAACTTACTTTTAGCTTAATTTGAGAACCGTCTTCGAGTTTCACTTTTTTTTCGATAAGATTCACTTTGAATGCTCTTTTAGTAGCTCTCATAGAGTGAGATCTCGTATTTCCGGATTGTGTTCCTCTTCCGGTAAAATCGCATATTCTTGCCATTATTCTTCATTAACAAACTAAAATAAGGTATGAGGAACAAGGACTATGATCCATGTTCCATAAGTACTATTTCTTCTCTTCTTTCTTTTCGTCTTTTGCAGGAGCAGCTCATTCAGCAGGAGCAGCTCATTCAGCACCAGGAGTTTCTTCCACTTCTTCTTCAGTCATCGTCACAACAGTTACAAGAACTTGTTCAGGATCATCAAGGATTTCAATTTTATCGGAAACTTTCAGATCTTTGATGAAAATAGCATCATTTATAGTTTGGATGACAGAGATATCGATAGTGATATCATGAGGCAAATCCTGAGGGAAGGCTTCAACTTCGATAAAATCCTTGACGAGTTGGATCTTTCCTTCTCCAAGTTTTTCAATTGGAGATTCACCAGTAATTTTTAAAGGTACTTCTGTCTTTACTTTTTCATCGGCTTTGATAGCGAGAAAATCAACATGCATCAACATGTCGCTCACCGGATCTACCTGAATATCTTGGATCAATACTAATTGATTGATTTTGTCTCCCTCAAGTGTCAAAGGAGTAGAGTATCCGGCTTCCTTATATTTCTTGATGATGTCGTTCCTTTTGCATGCGACAGTGATAGGTTCCTTGAGATGTTTTCCATAAATGATTCAAGGAATCAATCCTTCTTTTCTAAGCTCTTTGGCCTTTTTATCTGGGCGAGCGATGACATCGAGTTTCATTTTGTATCTGAATAATAAATGATAAATATGCTAAACCGTCGACTATCGACTATGGTGTAATTATTTTCTTTTTTTCTTTCCTTTGTTTTCTTTGACTTTACCTGCTTCTTTGTTGAGAAGGTCGATATCTCTTCTGTCAGCAGTGATTTTGGACTTAAATCTAGCATCCTTTCCTACTTTGTCTCTGATATAATATAATTTTGCTTTCCTTACCTTATATTCGTCGAGCAAGATGATTTTATCAAATTTATTGAAGGACAGTGGATAGATTTTTTCCACATCCACACCAGCAACATTGCCTCTTACGGTGAAAGTTCCATCTGCATGACCAGGCTTTTTTACTTTGATGACAAGACATTTGAATCTTCGGATTCTATTGGTTTCTACATCTTTTTCATGGATTTCTAATTGCATTCCTACTTTGACATCAAGGATTTTTACTCCATTCTTATCATAAAACTGTTTGAGTCTTTCGATGTTCATTGAACTATAAGTAATAATATAAATTTTGATACATGATGCATGATTCATGATACTAGATTTCTTTTTGATGCTTGCATCTTGAATCTTGTATCAGGCTTCCAAAAAAATTATTTAGCTTTCTTATTCATAACTTTAGCTTTCCACTTCTTTTGTTGTTCAAGATTCTTCCTTACGTCCATGATTACGACTTTTTCTACTCTGAATCATGCCTTTTTGAGCTTTTTTTTTGCGTTGGTTTTTAGTCTTGCCATAGATAATAATATAATGATAAATAATGTATATAAGGTTCAATACTTCTGGCTTAATGCTATAATCTTACTTGTACCATGCCTTAAGCTTTAATTTTTAACCTTTAAACTATTTAGTTAGTCCTTTCTTTGCCAAAGCTTCATCGATCATCTTTTGAGTTACACCAAATTTTTTGAGTCTTGCTTCGGCTTTTTCCTTCGTCTTGTAGATCCATTTTGTCTCACCTTGTACAGCTTCTTTTTTTATCAAATCGACATATCGTTCAATTGATTTCTTAAGTTTTCTCCCTGATTTTTTGCTAACTCGAGAGACGTTGTACATCATGTGCTTATATTTTGCTCCACTCGTATTTCCCATTACTTTATAACTTACATAATAAAATTAAATAACTGATTACGAATTGTGCATTTTTTCTAATTCGTAATACATAATTTGTAATTATTTAAAATTGATTTGTTTTGTTAGTTTATGTATTTTGCCATATAAGCAAATGCTTTGTTTGCTTCAGCCATCTTATGGGTCTCTTCTTTCTTCTTGATAGCATATCCTTGGTTACCATAAGCAGCAAGAATTTCTTCAGCCAATTTTTTGTACATAGGTTTTCCTGTCTTAGTTTTTGTCCCATCGAGAATCCATTTAAAAGCAAAAAATAACTTTTTATCTTGTTTTACTTCTACAGGAACTTGATATACAGATCATCCTATTCTTTTGGATTTGATCATGAGATTAGGTGACGCATTTTCTATAGCAGTTTCTAAGACAATTTCAGGATTCATGTGTCCACTTGATTTGATTTCTTTGAGTGTATCGGTGTAAATTCTTCTTGCGACACTTTTTTTCCCATGCTTCATGAGGTAATTAATGATCTTCTCGATCTTGGTGTTAGGCATGGAACCAACAACTGCTTTTGACATTACATATGATAATAAATGATAAATGATGTAGTAACAGTATGGTATCTATTATTTAGCTTTAGGCTTTTTTGCACCATAGAGAGACCTTCCTTGTTTTCTTTTGTCAACAGGATTTGCATCGTATTTTCCTCTGACGATATGATATCTCACTCATGGAAGATCCTTTACTCTTCATCCTCTTACCAACACAACACTGTGTTCTTGAAGTGTATGAGATTCACCAGGAATATATGCCAAAACTTCAGCTCCATTAGAAAGTCTTACTTTTGCAAATTTTCTTTGTGCTGAATTTGGTTTCTTAGGACCCATTACAGATACCTTCAAACATACGCCTCTTTTGAATGGTGCAGGTTTGTCGACTCTCTTGTTATTGTCGAGTTTATTGATGCTAAATTGCAAAGCAGGAGCTTTGGACTTATACATCTTCTTAGCTCTTCATTTTTTGATCAGTTGGTTGATAGTTGGCATAACAACAATATAATTAAATTTTAAATCGTGAATTTTACATTTACTTCGATAAGTAGTGGATTTTTTGAGAAATTCAAAGTAAACAAAAAATTTACGTGTCGATGAATATAGGGAAAATAGACAGGAAATCAACACGAAATTGACACAAAATGCTTGAATATTGAATAATCAGGAATTTCTTATCAAAAAGAATATTTCTATCGGAAAGATGATCTACGTTCAGATTCAAAAAATTAAATTTTTTTTAGTTTTCAGATAGAGATATTTCTTTTGTTTTTTTAAAAATACTTGGTATCGTGATATTCTCTTTTTATTATTTTTCAAAAATAAAAAAAGGGCCGCAAAAGTACTTGCGAGCCCAATATTTTACTTATATCATTCCGTTTTCATAAACCATTTGCCGACGGAAAGACCTTCAGCGTTCATGAAAGAAATGATATACGTGCCAGAATTGAGACCGGAAACGTCGATCTGTATGTTATCATTGTTGATTTCAGAGGTATACACCACTTGACCAATCATATCAACAATACGTAACGATTTCAGTTCTCCGGTGATTCTAGTAATGTGTAAGATGTTGTGGGCCGGATTAGGAAAGATATTCACAGCGTTGACTGCTGCTGTGATTTCATCTATACCTACAGCACCCACCTGTACATACTGGATCTGTGATGAACTACATCCCGTCACGGGGTTGGTATATTGATAGGTAATCATATGAGTACCTACTCCTGCGGTTGCAGGATTAAATATACTTCCGATCATCCCTTGACCTGTGAATGTGCCGTTCGGTGGATACACAAACTGCATCATATCAAAGGCAGGTGTGGTGATGTAAATAGGTCCCGGAGGGGACACAAAGTTCACTACTGGAACCGGATTTACCGTGATGTAATCTACCGCATTACTTGTGCATCCCCATTGATCGGTTACTGTATAGGTGATAGGATAAGTCCCAGGTCCAGCAACTGGAGGATAAAAGAGATTACCTCCTACAGCAAACCCTGACCATGTTCCACCACTTGGAGTTCCCGATAGGGTGACAGTATTTTGATCTGTACACACACTGTTGGGTAATCCATTGATACTAACCGTGGGGAGAGGATGTACCGTTACTGTCACATTGCCTGTGGTGGTACAGGTATTTGCACCTGTCGCCGTTACGGCATATGTGGTCGTAGATATTGGACTAACGGTAACATTTTGTGTTGTTGCACCTGTGCTCCATAGAAACGAAGTTCCCGTTCCTGAGGCAGTCAAGGTAGTAGAATTGCCAGCACAAATATCAGCTGGATTAGCAGTGATATTGAGCGATGGTGCTAATTCTACACTAATTGCAAGTGTGGAAGGTTGCCCACCACCACAGCTGTTCTGTCCAAAGACAGAGATATTGCCGCTGGTTGATCCACTGAAAGATACTGTTATTTGCGTAGTTCCCTGACCACTTACAATGGTAGCACCATTTGGTACTGACCATACATAGCTTGTTGCATTTGCTATGCTCGCAGTGATAAAGGTAGCAGTACTTCCTTGACAGACCGAAGTCGGTCCAGTTATAGGACCAGCTGCGCTAGGCAGGGGATCCATAGTAACAACAACACTCCCATTCATTACACTCGTACAACCAGTAGTATTATCTGTAGCAACAACTGTATAAGTTCCAGTAGTAGCTTGATTATACCATGAAAGAGCAAAGCCAGTACCTCCAACAGGTACACTGGAATTAGTTCCATTCATTAGTAGCTGATAACTAACGCCAGCCTGTGACCCGTTTTGAGTTATTGTTACACCATTGCTACCTTCACAAAAAGTAGGACTGTTTGTTGAAACAGTAAATACTTGTGGTAAAGGATGTACTTGGACCATAGTATCATGATCATTGAAACATCCAGTTGAAGTGTTGGTGGCAATTACAGTATACATACCCGTGGAGTTAGCAACATATTGATTCAGGTTTGCACCTGGTATTATGACACCATTTTTCTTCCACTGATATGTACAGTTACTACCGGCATTCGCAGTAATAGTCACTGTTCCGCTTCCGCAGAATTCAACAGGACCACTTGTGCTAAGGGTAATGGATGGAATAGGATTGACCATTACAGTGGCAGAGTTGCTCATTTGGATAGAACACCCAGTTGATGCGCTCGTGCCAATAACAGTATATGTCCCGCTCATGAGTTGATTCCCAAAATTTAACGGTCCTCCAGTTCCTGGAATAGGCATACCGTAATTTATCCCATTTATTTGTAATTGGTAATTTACTCCAATTTCGGAACCACTCAATCCCACGGGTACGCCGGACAAGCCAGCACAATAAGCTCCACCGCCCGTAACGCTATAGAGTGTTGGTGATGGAGAGATTGTTATCTGTACCCCCGATGGTTGGGAGTAACCTGTAGTGATGGCGAGCAAAAGCGTCGCCACCAACAGGATTTTGATAATTTTTTTCATATTTTTTTTGTTTAAATTTTACGGTAAACTGGGTAAAGTTCCGCATCCGCCAGTATCAGTTACAATACGACGATACCAGATACCTGAAGTAAGTGACGGAGGTTGGAAAACAGCATTTGTTTCGCCAATAATATCTGTCCAGGGGTCAGTTACTCCACCATCATCTGATTCCTGCCATTGATATGTATATACACCTGAACCACCACTCGGAGGTATAATATTTCCTAACTGCATCGGAGTCGTTCCATAGCAAATACTCTGTGATACTCCGATCGTTCCAGGATTAAATACCGGATATACGGTGATGGTTGTTGAATTGGTGTAAAGAGTTCCACAGCTATTATTGTCTTGACGACGAAATATAGTGGTTTGTGTGAGTGCAGGAATGTCATAGTTGATATTTGTTTCTCCTGGAATATTTGTCCAGGTAATTCCCCCATCAACTGAACTCTGCCATTGGTAATTTGTGGTTGGATCGCCACCAGTAGCGGCTGTTCCATTGATGACTCCGGGGTCAGTATTGTGACATATAGGTGAGGTGCCGACGAACGTCGTAGTTCCAGCAACGAATTGATTATATACTACGATATTGATGATATTTGAATACAGGACACCGCAGCTATTGGTATAACGGAGTCTGTACCACATGTTTTGGGTAAGGTTACCCAAGATCAATGTTAGGGTAGTAGCACCAGGTATATTATTGTACGTGATACCATCAGTGCTTGATTCCCATTGTAGCGTGGTTCCCGGTGCGCCGCCCGTGGGGGCAGTACTGGTCAGGATACCCGCGTTGCTGTTATAGCAAATCGGAGTATTGCCTCCTGTGACAGTTCCTGCTGCGAATGTAGGATAGACAGCAATAGTAACAACATTTCCATAGACAGTTCCGCATGTAGGATTGTCGAACCTGAGACGGAACGATGTAGTTTGGTTCAATATACCTATAGTATAGGTTAGGTTGGTTTCACCCAGAATATCATTCCAGGTTCCACCACCGTCCAGAGATAATTCCCACTGATAAGTTGTTCCCGGTGCACCGCCTGTTTCAGGGGTGCTGGTCAGGATACCTCCATTACCACCGTTACAAATAGGTGAATTTCCACCGGTTGTTACGCCAGCGATAAACTGTCCATAAACCGTGATGTTTATTACATTGGTATACACGGTCCCACATCCGTCATTATCTTGACGACGGAATTGTGTACTGACCGTAAGATTTCCCGGATCATAATTAAGTCCTGTAGCTCCTATGATATTATTCCAGGTTATTCCACCATTAGTACTTTGTTGCCACTGATAGGTATAATTGCCCTGGCCACCTGTCGGAGCAGTACCAGTGATTAAACCGGCAGGACTATTATAACACAAAGGAGTGTTTCCACCGCTCAGGTTACCAGGCATTAATTGCCCTAGAACCGTTATATGGACGCCTGTTTGACTATAGGCATGCTGTGTTGCTATTACCAATCCGGTAATTAATGCAACAAAAAGGATGATTTTTTTCATAAATTCATTTTTTTTTCGTTAATACTTTACGGAATGAAACTTCTGTTTGTACACGCACCTACTGTCACCTGGACTCCGTAATATCCACTGGTGCTTGCATTGTAGGTTTGATTGGTCGCTCCCATTATGATAGACCATGAACCGCTCAGACCAGTGGGACTATACCACCACTGATAGTTTGCTCCCGTTACGGGATCAGCAGTTAGGGTGATAGTAGTTCCATAGCAGGTAGTCAGTGGTCCTGTGGGAGTAATATTTGCTGTTGGCAAAGGGATGATGTTTACTGTAGTAATGGCAGACATCGGTACATTACAGTTGCCGATGGTGCCGATTACAGTGTAATCACCACTTGTAGAAGCAAAATACGTCTGATTGGTAGCACCTGGTATGATGTTACCATTGTGGAACCATTGATAAGTATCCATAGCACTTGCGTCAAGCTGAACAGTATTTCCTGTGCAAATCGTAGTTGGTCCTGCAGGAGTGATAGTAGCTTGAGCTGGTGCGGGAAGAACGGTAACAGTAGCACTGGCACTTGCTGTTGCGCCGCCCATGAATGTTACCGTTACGGTGTATGTCGTGGTACCTGCCGGAGAAACGTTGATGGACTGGTTAGTGCTATTATTACTCCAAGCATATGCGATAACGAGATTGCCGGTTCCATTTGCGGTCAGTGAGACCACAGTACCCTGTCCTGCGCAGATAACTGCCGGCGAAGGATTTGTAGTGATGGTGACGCTTTGGGCGTTCACCAGTTGTGCTGCAAGCATACTTGCTAACAGTACAACAAAAAAGATCATTTTTTTCATAAATTTAATTTTTTTGGTTTTCATTTTTACATTATTATAAATTTTTTTGCCATATTTGCTTAGCAATGCGTGACAGGTAAAATTCAAAAAACCTCAACGCTGGTCAATAACACGAATCATTCGTCATCCCGAAGAAAAAGAAAGATGATCACCGGTATAGATTTTCCGATGATTTTTTAATAACATTCGGTGTCTTATCTTCGATATGATTATTGAATTCGAGTCATCAACCAAAAAATAAAGGTGTTTCATTTTTTTTACTCCTTTCTTTTTGATTGTTAATACTTTTGTTAATGAGCTTCCGGACTAATCTTTCGATATCCTCCGACACTTCATCTAACTATGTATATCATAGTCAGTGTAGAAGTTATAAATATTTACTAATAATTGTCAAGTGAAATTAAAGGGAAATAGCAGGAAGAGTTGATTGGTGATATAATGTCAAGATGTGGCTTAGATACTATATTTACATAGATATATGTCTCTCTTGAAAATAGATACAATATGTAATATAATGTGTTTACATTTGTATAATAAAAAATAGGGAGCTTACCCGGATGTATGTAAATGAAAAATGTAGGACTTTGTGATGGTATTTTTTATTGTATCATACAATAGTCCATACCAAAACAAATCCTACATTATTCACTATTAATTCGAACATATTAATTATTTAGGAAGCTTCATTCATAGGTTCTCTTCATCATGATCATAACATAACCCCTGATTTCCTTCATGCTAGGATTAGAAATCTGCGTCATAATACCTGCAAGCTTCAATGCATTAAGATGATTAGTGTAATATTTCACTCATCCTTCATATGTTGATCATCGAATTAATCTAGACATAATAGTACCAAATTGTGCTCTTGTGACGACACCATTAGGATCAAAATTGTCTATGCCTTGTCCCATCAAACCAAGCTGACAAGAAAGCTTGATATAAAATTTCATTTCAGTGCTCTGAGATGCAATATCGTTAAATTCGCATACTTGAGCCGTATTTGGGACTTTGTTTGCAAGCATAACAGCAAAGACACTGATCATTTTTGCCATATGAGCTCTCGTTAATACTCCAGTCATATTTGCCTTCTGGATAGTATTCATGGTGGTGATACCATGTGCGTATGCTCGAAGATATGCTTGATTCATTTCCGTAGAAAACGGTGATCATGAGATATTACCTATAGGTTGAGTACTTGTTCATCCTCATGAAGTGCCTGAAGAAGTAGTTCATGTAGTAATAATTATTCAACCTCAACCACCTCAACCTCAACCACCTCAGCCTCAACTACTTCAACCTCAACTACTTCAACCACCTCATGAACTTAGCGTAATACTATCGTATTGTTTGTTACCATTATTGTAAGTTACGAGAATATCTTTTGTTCAAGTCGCAGAAGTAAGAGTGATAGTGAGTGTCTGTGTTGATCAGCTCATGATGCCACTATAAGTACCACTGAGTCCTGCTCATGTAATATCGTATGTTGCACTTCATTGATTGTTTTTGAGAGTAATATTCACTGATGTGTTCGTTGTGGATGTAGTTGAGAATAATCATCAGGTGATGATGTTGTTGGATCAGTTATAGATAGCGATAGCATTTTGTCCTACGATTTGCGTGTTCAAAATTTTGTTGTTGTTTGATCATCCATACAATAAAATACCGTTCGTGTTGTTTGTCAGTTTAAATGTGTTATTGCTTGCTGTAGTAAGCACTACACCTTCCGTATTATTGGAAACATTTGCACCAGAGAAGAGATTATAATTTGAACTGGTGAGATCTATTCCTCTTGAGGAATTTTGGATAGTGGTATTGATAAATTGATTACTATGTGCATTGGAAAGATATACATTTATATTGGTATTTGATGAAATATTATCGGAAGTAAATGTATTTCCTGTAGCAGCATTTACTAAGTTCAATCACCGATTGGTGTTGGAAGAGATATTGTTGTTTGAGAATGTATTGTTCTTTGCTGCATCTACATAGACGCCGATAGCATTCGCGCTGATCGTGTTATTTGAGATCGTATTATTCATATTGTTGTTGGTGGACAATGCCAATCCGATACCTGCGGTTTGATGTGAAATGGTATTATTTGAAATAGTGCATCCGGTAACGCCTTCTATAAGCATTCCATAGTTTGTGTTGTAGGTTACAGTGTTGGATGATATTGTAGTGTTCGTAGATCCTGCTTTAATCCACATACCTTTGTCAGTGTTTGCTGTCACGATATTGCTTGTTATCGTATTGTTGAAAGAATTGTTTTGTAATGAGATACCTACCTTATTGCCATTCAAGGTATTGTCGGAAATTGTTATGTTGGTTGAGTTATCCAACAAAATACCATATTCGCGATGGCCGGATAGGATGTTGTTTGAAATAGTCGTTCCGTTGAATGATGCTATCAATATTCCTCATCCGAATGATGAAGTGTTCTTGAAATATATATTCCTGATAGTTGCATTAGTTCAGTTCTGGAGATAAATTCCAGGAGTAGAACTCCGAAGGAAATCTGCTTCGAACATATGGTTCGCATCGAATCATGCTATCAGAAGATTATTAAATCCATTACTGGTGATATATCCACCATTCACAAAATTCAATACAACTTTGCCTGCAGTATCGCCATTTGCTATCATAGAAATACAATTTCCGTTGAATGTGATGTTTCCTGATATCGTATAATTCCCTGCCTCGAAGACATAGATAGTATCTGTAGTGAGATTTCATCAGGAAAAAGATCCTCATGAGAGATAGACGACATTCATAGGATTCGTACATCCGCTCGGCGTGAAGTTGCCGGTGTAGTATGCGCTATCATACGCAAAGGTCTGAGCACCGATTCCTCCGAGCACGAATACAGCAAGCGCTGCGAGAGTGGTACTCAAGATTGAAGTGAAAGAGAAAACTTTCATGGCGATAGATATGTGAAAGATAAAAAATTTCGAAATAAACATAAATCTTATAACAATTTATAAAATAATGTCAAGTCAATTTAAGGTAAATTTATATTGAAACAAAAGTGAACAAAAAATTAGTTTGTAAGCTGATTTTTGATTATAACAAAAGACGGTATCAGTACCGTCTCTCGTCTATACTTATACTATATAGGTATATAAGGATGAAAAAATTTACTGCTTGTAGACTTCCAATGCTTTTGTGAAATCACTTGCTCCTGGAGGCAACGCATTCCACAAGCTTGGGCTGTATTCGATGAACACTGCTGCACCATTGAAAATCTGATTTCTTCTTTCTACTTTTATGGATGTTTCAAGATTTGTTTTTGTAGTGAACCGATTGTTCAAATGTGATCTTTTGGAATGTACGAGATCTTGGATACCATCTCCCATAAGGATTCATAGTACATGAAGATTACCATACGAACATCGATTGAAGCTGGTGGTGTTGTTTCTCAATGCAGGGACACTACCGACAAATCATTTATCAGTCACAAAAATTCCTTTGATAGTCTGTGGAGCAGGACATCTATCAGCACCATTCACATCTGCTTGTTCAAATCAGATAGTTCCATTTTTGACGAGGAACATGCCATTGTAGCTGACATCACCTTTGATGATAAGATTGATATTTTTGGTTACGATGGTGAATGGAGTAGTGAATTTTTTGATATCTTTCATAGTAATAGTTTTTTGTGTATCTGATTGGAGAATATAAATTTTTTGATTTGGAACGACTTTGACAGTAATATCCAATCCTTCGAATGCTGTTCATTTCAAAGAACTCTTTGGAACTGTGATAGCAAGTTTATCGTATTTTGTGATGAAGGTATTGATCATTGCATCGACTTTGTTTCCGCCATCATATTCCGATTCATCGAGTACCATGATATCATTGAGATCAGTAGTACTGATGAGATCTTTCCCATCAATAGTTGTATATCCATCGAGTTTGATATTCGTTGCTTTCGGTGTGATACCAAACGAACTCTTCTGTGCGAGATATGGTTGAGTGACGGTGAAATTGACACCACAGACTCTGTCGATAGCTGTATTTTCTTCTCATTCGTCGCTGCGACAATACTTGTATTCGACCTTTTCTAGGACGAGTTTGTATTCTCCAAAAGTATTATTTACAAAATTATCTGAATTGATTGCATATTTTCCAAACGCATTTTTGAGCGATCCTATGAGATTAGATTGGCTATTGAAATAAGTGAAGAGTGGACCATTTCGATTGTTTTCATTACATTTTTTTGTGAAAGTATAAACTGGATTACCATTATCTTCTGTAGTATTTCAATTGTATACGGCAAATGTACAATACATACTTTCTGCAGGAATTTTTCCATCTGGTTGATCTTCACAACTTTCTCCTGGAATAATATTTTTGCTACCGTCAAGCATCCATCGGAATGGAAGAATCTCTCATTTTTGGATAGAAATATTCATATTGCCTACATTGAAACAAGATACCATATCTGCATCTTTGAGATCACATCCGATAGTACAATTTGAATGTGAAGTTCAATTGTCATTTCCATCATCACAATCTTCATATCCTTCTACAATACCGTTTCCGCAGTATCACAAGATAGGTTCGTCGATGACAATATGTTCTGTCTCACATACTACATTGTTGGTAGAACAGGTGACAACTTTGTTGCTTGGAGTAGTGTTTTCGTCATATCTACATACGGTTTCGAGTTGTGAAACATTGGTATTGGTAGTATATCTTCCTCATTGATCGCTTATACCTCATGCACCACAATCAATCTGTATATGCTGAGCAATAGCACCATCACGGGTTTCACATCTAAATCTTCCCTCTCCTTCACCAGTATCATCAACAAGAATAATTCTTCCATCAAGTGCTTCGAGATCACATTGCAATTGTGTTTCATTGACAGGGACTCTACATGCTGCGTTAGACGTATCATTTCCGACGCTACATTGTGCAGTTCCTACAAATCATGATGCATAAAAACAGTTTCCATTGAGGATGGATCATGTTCATGAAATACTTGTTCCATTTCAACAATTGATCGTAATAGGAGTAGTTTGTGTCGTGGTATTTCCTCTACAGGTATAATTGACAATATATCCTGTGGCAGTAGATATCGGTGCAGATCAGGTCATACTATCACATGTGCTTGTTGCGAGTGCTGTATTTACTGAACTACAAGATTGGCCAGTGAAAACGCCACCTGCAGGATTAGGATATTTATAATTTACACAGGCAAGATTGATGATACGATTGGTTACGAGTACACATTGTCATTGTTGATTTTCACATGTCTGTCAGCTATAAAGTACACCGAGTTGTCCTTGTGTATCACATGGTTCAGTTCTTGTCAGTAATCCATCACCACATACTAATGGTTCTACTACCATGACAGTATTTCATCGATCGATTTGTCAGATATCATGATAGATATATGGTCTGACTGAGAAGGAAAGATAATTTCTTGGACCTACGATTCATGTCATAGTAAGTGTTGCTGTTTCATCGATATCTATAATGTTTGGTATAGTAGCGAACCATGGATTTAGAGAAGAAAAATAATTGGTAAATGTTCCTGAGAGATGAAGACTAGCATGAGTGGCGATGACATTCCCCTTGTTGGTATAAGTGACAGAAAATTGTACAACATCTCCACTTACTACTTGTATCATTGTCGTAGGTCATGATCCATACGGTGGGCTGTTTAGATGAGGTCTTGTGAGATTGTTTATGCTAAGTACAATCTCTAATGCTTCAATTCATGGTATGATGCCCGTAGCTATAGCGGTGTTGTTTCCAGTAGCATTTTCTATGCTCGTTGTCGTGATATTAGTAGTATGTACAAATGTTGTTCATGAGATGAGATTTGTGGTTAGTGTCCCTGTCAAGATAATAAATCATCCGCTTCATGCAGGAAGTGATCCTATCGTAAAATTTGTTGCATTCAAGGTAACTTGTCCGTTCATGATACTCGTGATATTTACATTATCTGCTGTTTTACCACCACTATTTCCATAGGTGATAGTGTAGCGAATGATATCACCTGTACGGTATCATGTGAAGGGTGAGAGAGTGTTTGTTATCCATACATCAGGGAGTGCTTGTACTACTCATGTAGCGAGCGCACTATTGTTGCCTGTAGTATATTCTGCACTTGTTGTGCTGACTTTAGCTGTCTGGTTGAAAGTCGTTCCTATCACAAAATTTTGCGTCATAGGCGCGTGTAAGAGGATTATCATCGTCTGTCCTGGATTCAGATTATTGAGATAGTTTCCTGTTCGGACGAAGTCCTGAGGATAGTTTATGTAGTTATATGCATAAGGTGTTCCATTGAATGTCGCTGTCGGTGAGTGTAATGTGGGGATAGGGAAGGTGCTCACAAACTGAATTCCTGTCGCTGCAGCAGATCAGATATTTTGAATAGTTATGTAATAGGAGACAATATCTCCCGAAAAGCTTGGATTTTGGCCGGTAAGTATGTTTGTTACTTTGAGATCAGAAATAGGATTTATTTGTGCAAATGCAGATGTAAGTACATTCGTTATTTGCATACTATCTCAGAAGAGTGCTTGTGCATTTATACTAGAGAATGATCGTACAGTCGTTGTCATCTTCGCAGTAATTGTTACGGAGAAAGTACTGTTTGCCGGAAGATAAAATACTGGATCGTGTTCGATGCCGAGGCTAAGCAAAGCATTATTTACTGGTGTGAGTGTCGCGTTCTGGTACACGACGTCGTATGTTGCTGCCTTTGGCAGAACGTATTTGAGATAAGCATCACCTGTTCCATTATGACCGGTGACGGTGAATGTTACCGTGGAACCGGAAATAGCTGACTGTGTGCTTGGTGCAATATGCATACTGTCCACATCTGCTCGTGTGAATCCTATGAGTCACAAGAGTCCGAGGAAGGTGATATACAGTAACTTTTTCATGTCCGTAACAATAATAGTTTAAAATATGATTATCTGATTGTTCCATTGATGGTGATTTTTCCGCTACCATTAGGTGCAAGCGGAGTAGAGAATATCCGATGCAATTCTGTACCTCAGGAAGTTGTTGTTTGTGTAGTAGGCATAGGACTTGCAGAAACAAAGTTCAATGTTCCTGGCCGATAGTCTACGATATCGTAATTTGTGATGTTAGCTGTTCCGTTGTTTTGATATAGCAATTCAAAGACTACAGGATCGCCTGGATGTGTTCCATAAGAAATCAATCTCTTTTCAAAACTCATCGTAGATGTTGGTGTTGTAGATATGGCAAAATTAAGCCCTGGAGCAGCTCCTGTTTGGGTAGTTCCATTGATAGTATAGCTAATGCTTGCATTGTTGGTGTAGGATCCTATACAGCTTGTATCAGAACTAATTTGTCCAGTAAGGTAGAGATAGATAGTTTGGCCTACTGCGAGAGTTCCATTGTATTTCCATACATATGGATTGCTTGAGTTTACTATCGTCAATGGAGAATTAGACATCCAATGAGCATTGAGTGTGATACATCCATTAGGTGATGTTGGTCGATTATCGGTGATATATATATCACTAATAGGATCGGGACCATTATTGGTCACTGCTATTGTGAATTGTGCACTCGATCATGGATAATATGATGAACTATTTGATGTCTTAGTTATACTAATATTACTACTTGGACTATATGCAAAGAACAATGCTGATGCATAAACAAGTGGCGTATCCTCTCATTTTATGAAAGCGTTGTTTAATGTCTGATTGGAATACTGATATCACTTAAACCTTCCTGTGACAAAAAGATATCCGCTTTGATGTGGAGCTAAACTAAATCAAGAATATTCTACATACATACTTCCACCTCCAGAACCAGTACCGAAGGTATACGGAGCAATACCGAAAATCTGGCTACTGACATATTCCAAAGAAAGAGGAAGATAATCAGTAATAACAATATTGTGTATAGGTGCATTACTGTTATTTGCAAAATCTATTCTGAATGTCACAAGATCTCATGAATGATATTGAACATTTGCAACAACTTGTTTACCGAGTGAAAGTCAGGTATTTTGGACATGAATAGTAGTACTACAAGTAGTTCCTGATCCTCATAATGGTCAGAGTACATTGAGGGTATAAGTGGTTGTAGTAGTTGGTGCAACTTGGATATTTGTATTGTTTCGTGTAGGATATACAAGATTGAGTCCCATGATATTTGGAGTAAATGTTGCTAATGAAGCATTCGCATACATAGCACTGAGAATACCTGTTTGTCCAAGAGAAATAGTTGGTGTAGGAGTGGTAAGCGAACAGAATGGAGTAGTATCTACAACATTGAGTACTCACGTACATTCAAATGAACTCATGGTTGTCTGTCCTTGTGCTATACCTTGTCCTGCTAAAGTGAAGAGATAAGTTCCTGTAGCTATAGGTTGTACAGTGCTTGTACCATTATATGTATTTGCAGGAACTTGATGAGGCCATGCTCATCATACCCAGGTACCTGCAGGTTGTACCATAATATAAGTAGTTTGGAATGTTCATCAGGTGATATTCCATGTCACAGAAACAAATTGTCCTGATACAACAGGATTTGGTGTAAATGATAAAGTACACATGAGACGTGGTTGTGGTGGAGTAACCATGACTGTCGTAGAACAAGAGGTGTCGTTTACTCATGAAATCCCTTGAACGTTGAGGGTATAGGTAGTTGTTGTTTGTGGTGTATCAGATGCACTACCATTCCAATTAGGATAGGTAAAGGCAGGAAGTCATGAAAGTGTAGGAGTCAAGGTAGCACTTGCTCCACTCGTATAAGATGCTGTAATAGTGACGGACTGTCCAGCTTCTATAGTATTTGCACTTGCAGAAATAGTACATCCTGCACTACCAGGTGTTGTTCCACTTCATATACCTGTACAGTCTGCTTTACAGTGTCCAGGTGTTCCATTGAGTGGACCGTCATCACAAACTTCATTAGGTTTGATGGATAAGGTATGTCGTGGAAGGAATGTTCCGCCTTGCGTTGTGATACCTCAGTTACCATCACTAGATCCTGTAGGCTTATCGATGATACCATCACCACATCTTGCTACATAATAATTAGTACATGAAGTTTTTTTGGTAAGACTTGGGTTTATAGTGACCTTCATAGTTCCATTATGAAGAGAAAGATCGCTGGATCGTTTGTAATAATAATTGAGTGTAGCACCATTGGTATTGTTTTGGATAACAGATCTTTCATTGTTTTTGGTAATTATTTGTCATGCAACCTGGTTTCTTGGAGTAGTAATAGCTCATCATGAAAATATTGCTCCTGTTGCATCAACAGTAAGGATGCTTGCGCTACTAGAATCCAAAGTAGTAGAAGGGACGAAATTGGAAATATAGGGGAATTTCAGATTTCCTGCAAAGAGTGGCTGATTGTATACTCTAACATAGGTTTCTGTTTTATCAAATACATAACTTACCGGTCCCTTTGGCTGAGCCACACGAAGATAGACGGGTGATCATGCATAAAATCAGAGATCTTGCGTAATATCACATGTATCCGTATAGAGTGTGGTTTCCCATTGTATCGTCCTGTTTTCATTGGCACTTGTAGGTACGTCACCTATGGTATTTCCAGCAAAAGAGAGTGCTCGCATGCTTAATGTCATAGCAAGCGCTATACTTCTTTTGATATACCTGTGTGTTGTAGATGTCATGACAAATGAATAATATAGTAAAGGTGTATATATTTATCCGTTGATGAACTCTTCAGTAAATTCTTCTGAGAAGTTACTAAGACATACTGTACTACAGAATGCAAGGCTAGGATTATCATTATTGAGTATTCCATCAGTATCTCAAAGTGTATCACCATCGTCACATTGTTCGAAACTCACTGCTCCTGGATCAGCAACACCATCACCATTGCTATCATATGGTGAACTTCATTCAGGATCAAGGATTTCGTCTCAACATCTTGGAACAGCTGTTCATCCGTTACCACATCCGGCTGGACAATATCCTGGTTTTCCATTGTTAGGACCATCATCACAGGTTTCTCAGGTGAATTGTTCTACATATGAACTATCGTATGTATCTATTATTCCATCACCACATCGGTGTAGCTCATAATTTCTACAGATTTTATTGATATCAGAGATGCGGTATAGAGATGACCATTCTCTCTTCTGATTACCATTTGGTCAAGGAAGTACCGTGATATATGTTATTCCTGAATTTGCCATCCGATTCATATCAGGGACTTGATTATATCGATAATTACTTGTATTATTAAGTCGACCAATAGCATATTTGTATCCATAATTATAAATAAATCATACTGTCTTTTTGTTGATGTTACCATCAGCTGGTTGTTCAAATACAACTTTGTTTGGTGTAGTAGCTATTCCTCTGATGGGGGTGTTGTATGGGAATGCTCGGCTAGCTCTCCAAAAAGTAGCGTCATCCAAAGGTCATAGTACATTGTTTGAAGCTATTTTGTAGAGCATGTTATTTTCTGGCATATAATATTTGACCGTAGTTCATGCTGTCGTTTCTGTTTGTCTGATGATTTGTCCTGCTGTATAATCATGTGCATATCCGCTCAATGAGAAATTGCTGTTGAGATAAAGATAGAAGTCAGGAAGTCCATCAGCATCATTGTCTTGGTTGAGATAGATACGGCTGAGATTGGAACATGCAGGAAGTTCATAGTTATTTTCTATCGGCAGGATATTTTCTTCCCGTCCCGCAAGCGAAAATCCTCCTAGCAGAATGCTAGCGATGAGGAATGTTGCGATACCAAGATTCATTTTTGTTTTCATGTGTTTAGGTATATAAGGTAAGATAAAATGCTTATTCATTATCACCACTACCGGCATCAATACCACCACCATTAGTACTTCATCATGATCATCATGATCATCCCGTAGTGACAATTGCTTCAGGTTGTTTTTCTTTGTAGGTTGAGTGATGATGTATTAGACTGACTTTTTCTTCTTGAGCGATGACTTTGCTGGTGATAGAATGGCTCTTGCTATAGATGTTCATACCGTTTTCGTAGATTTTTTCAGATTCTCATGTTGCTGTATATCTACCTGGAAGCTTATCGACAACATTAGGGTTGAGTGATGCAATGGAAACATTTACTATTTCCATACCTATTGATTCGTTACAACATTCTCCAAGCAGATAAAATACCATATTCCTTTCTATAATTATTTTTTCTCAAGAGTCAATAAGTTCACCATTCATAATCTTTTTGATATTTCCCCGTGTTTTATGATAATCTCATTCTACAAATATAGGTACTGACTCACCTTTTGCAGCTATTTTATTCTCCAAGGTCTTGGCAAAATATTCGACTTCCTTTTCATTCTTCTGGAAGTTTTCCAAGAACCATTTCTCTGCAGCAGCCTTATTACTGTTACTTATATTGTACAATTTTACTTGGGATGTCGTATTGCCGAGCGAAGTCATGGAGAATTTTACGTTCTTGTACTGAGAACCGTAGTTCCTGTAAAATGCCGTGTATCCCATGAGATTCGGTATTACATCAGGGGAGTCGTTGTAGTAAGTTGTAGTCGATTTTGCCCATATATCCCTTTGTTGCTTTACCTCATTCAAAACATTCTGAGGAATAATATTGTTAGATGGTCAAGTGAGTTTTTCCCATCATGGTCTATGATTCGTTAATATTTGAGCTATATTTTTACCTGAATACCAACCTTCTTTTGCAAAAATCTGTTTTAATCTATCTACTATATATGTCTTGGTATACCGGTCATCTGATTTCATATATGTTATCAGATTATCGATATTGGTTACTTTGCTTCATTCTAGTAATGTTTTTAGATATCCAAGCGCTTTAGTAATTTCCGTATTGTTGATATATTGATCATCCAAGACATTGCTTGCTGCTGATAGATATTCAAGATAGTCAGGTTTGCTCTTTTTATTTTCATCTTTCTCAAGATCCTTGATATCTCATTCCAAGGTACTGAGCAACGACTGCACTTTATAGAGTTCAGACGCAGATTCATATTCGAAAAATTTATCCGTCGTACCGTTGAATACTTGTACGCTTTTCCGATTTGCATCTATTTTTTCTGCTTCTGTCTTCGCTTTTTCATGTTCTTTATTGTCGATGTATTTCAGCGTGAATTTGTCAGTAGGATAATCGATGAGAGAAATCCTATACGTTAAATCGGTATTCTTCGTGATGATGAGCGTTCAGAATTTCAATTCTTTTGATTCAAGATCAGAAGGTATAAGTGTTGTCGTCTTTTTAAGATCCTCTGGTACCTTAACCTTGCCATCAGTAAAGAATTGACTGACATCCTTTTTGACCTCTTCAATCTTTTGCGTGTTTTGTCATGTAAGTTTATTGATAAAATCATGAGTAAGCTTATCTTGTGTCAATGCTTTGTATCCAGTCATTCTGTCTGTCACTTGTTCAATAGTGCTGACTACATTATCCTTGGTTACACGATGTGCATCATCAAGCTTGTTGGTACCTAGACAAAGGATTCTGCGGATACCCTTAGCTTCAGTGACAGTATATGTTCAGATATCACCGACATTCCCGATGATAAGTTTGTTGCCTTCCAATGAGAAATTCTTCTCTGCTTCTGTAGTAGCATGCAGATTGAGAAATCTTGCTAACGTAAGATCTTTTGGGGTTTTGTTGTCAGGAGTAAATGTTACGATGAGTTTGTTGCTTGCAAAATCTGTTGTGAAATTCAATCTTGAATCATGGTAAAATGCAGTAAGATATTTTGCATATTTGTTCAGATCGCTAAATGGCGATTTGAGATAATCAATATCCAAACCTTGCCCCATCTCGTATTGTGTATAGAGATATTGCTGATCATTTGGTACGTACATATTCCTCCATGTTGAGAGTCTGAGTCCGACATAGATACCGAAGATACCAAATCTATCTTGTTCACGTTGAGTTTCAGCTCATCCGGTTCCAGCAATCATCGATCATGCATCGATGCCTTGTCCGACAGTCACATCAGCTTGAGGTGTCTCGTCTGTTGTATTTCATTTCCCCTTTCTCGTCTGGAGGGTAAGTGCGTTCGTTGTTACCCCAAAGGAAAGTTTTGTCAGCGATAGTTTGCCATGAAGTCCTGCAATAACATCATGTCTTCGTTGTTCGATATTTCCTGATTGGAGGATTTCGAGTAATGCATTAATCGCAGTTTTTTTGTTGGATTTATCAAGAAGTTTAATTTTCCCTTGATTTCAGAAAAATCCATGAGCATCCATATACCTAATGATAAAGTCTACATTATCACGAAGATGTTGCTTATTGGTAGATACAAAATTTTTGTATCCATCACCTGTATAGCTATTGATCTGGTCGTACAAGAATTTTTGCAATTTTGTTTGATCATGGAGATCATTAACGTTCATATCGTTGATATTGAAGATTTCTGCTGAGATTTTTTCATATTGTTCGTTAAGCTGATTGATTCCAGTTTCTGGATCCTTTTGTCGATTGATACCAGCAGAAGCTTCTACTCAGATACCACTAGTTCCTGCACTAGCTCCAGCTCCTGCTTCTAGTCAAAGATATTTCGCACTTTTTACTTGTGATAAATCTGCATTGATAACTTTTGTGTAATTATATTGTTCAGCGATTTCACCATTGAGTCCAATATACACATCTACACCTTGAGGTCATACAATAATTCCTGGTCCTGCTTGTCGATTCCATGTTGTTCTTCAAGATGTGCTTTTTCCTACTTGTCATATTCAGAGAGTTATTCTGAGTCCATCTGTAGCACTAAAGTGAATTCCGCCTCCGGCAAGTGTTTTGACGGTTTCTTGTAATATCTCATTTTTTACTGATTTGAGTTCTCGTGATTTACTTACTCATGCCATTTGGAGTGTAGTCTGAGCACCATCATTAGTCGTGATGGTGACATTATCCAAAGCTCTCATGATACTCGTGAAGATCGTTTCTCTGACACGCACTATTCATTGTGTCTGGATAAGTTGTCTGAGTGCCTGTTGTTCTGTATCATTCATATTTTTGACCTTGGTCAATCGATTGTCTATTTCAGCTTTTATTTGTTCTTTGGTAGTATCTAATTTTGCGAGTAACTCTGTATCATCTCCAACTAAAGTTTCATACAGATCAGGAGTGACTTCTTGACTTCAGCCGTTAATTTTTTTGATTGCATCGAGAAAAAATATCTTCATCTCAGGCATTCCTGGAATACTGTTACTTTCCTCATCTTCGTATCCATTGATAAGTTTTACAAGGTTATCTTTGGTACATTCTGATGGATTGGTGAGCATAGTGTTAAATAGTGTATTAGTATGTATTCTTTGATCAGTGATATTCATATTGTGGATGATGTTACTTATCACCAATTGTTCTCACTTACCTTTACCAAGTTCTACATCTTTGGTAGCGATAGCTTGTTCAATCGTCCACATCACCTGTTGGCCAAAAAGAGTTCCAACATCTCATTGATTCTTTTGTTGGATATTGTATTTCTTTTGATATTCTGCAGAAAGTTGTCCGTCTCCATTGAAATCGCAGAGGAATGCAAAGACATTATCTTCATTAATCTTTGATTCTCTTGGATATCATTGTTTTTCTTTTTTCTTAAGATTATCTTCTCTGCTTTGTCCCGTGATTTCCAACGCATTATTCCATTCTTTTACTGTCATTTCGATATCGTCCTTGGATTGGACAAGTGATGCAAAGGTATCGAGATCTTTTCGTTTTGCTCTTGTAAGAATTTTTACGATTTTGTTGATTTCATCATCAAGTCCTCATTTGCGCTGGTATGTGATTAAATTGTTATCAATCAGATCTTTGATGTTTTTTTTAAGTGTTTTTTCATTGCCACCTATACTTATTTCTCAGGTATTATCGTCCTGACTCAGACCATTGATTCCATCATATATTTGTTTATATTTGTAATTTGGGTCATTGTCATTGTCCAAATCCTTATATGTTACTGCTTTGCGGAGAGCTATGATGATGCCTGCTAGTCCATCTTCTTTGCTGAGATTGATATTAAAGGTTCATTTTCTGATCTCTTTTTTTTCTTCATCATCAAAAATACGTTCCATGACTTTTCTGAGGTTTCTTGGTTTGTCATCTTTGTAGATATTTTCTATTTCATATCCTTTATTAAGAATTGCTACATCCCATGAGCGATATCCATCTACATAATCACTCACCATGGTATATGGTTCTTTTTCCTTAGATGTTTGATTTGCAGGAACATCAAAAAACGGTGAGTTATCAGGTGAAGATGGAGAGGTAATATCTGTTTTTAGCGATGATGTGTTGACTTGAGTTCGTAAATCATTGATCTCTATCTTGAATTTGTCACCAGCAAGATTTTTGATGTTATCAAAATAGAGATCAGTTTCTGCAAACAATGTATTTGCAAATTTTTGTGATAATGTTGTAAGTTTTTGTTTTCTTTGTTGTTCGTCACTGGTATTTATGATATCTTGTATGTCTTGTGTATGTGTGTGAGCGAACGCATCAAACTTCTGTTCAGCGATATAATCCATCTCTTTTTCAAATAGAGCAAATTGTGCCTCAAAATCAGCATTCAAATCTATTTTATCAACCATGATTTTTGCTTTCAACTGATTATATTTTTCTTGCTGTAAATTTGTCTGTATTTCTTTTTTCAATTCCAAAAGATTGGATTTGACATTTTTTATCGGAGCAATCCATGTATCTACTTGGTTTCCCGTAGTGTTTTCTTGTGTGTTGCTTAGGACTATTTTCCCCATATACTTGAGTTTCCTCTCAAATAAAAGCTTGATTGCGTAAGACAATACTCCCATATATCCATAGTAATGTGTAGGATGTTGTCTTATGTATATCAGTATTTGTGATACATCTATAATAGTACTCATAAACAAAATATTTGTGCAATTTCGGTCCAATTTGACGCTATTTCAACTTCCGTTTTTGATAAAATATGATATAATAATAGAAATTATGTTCAGTTATAAAAAATATCAGACATCCGGGATATAGTAAATAACACTATCTATGAAAAAATTTTTTCCAAAAAAAGAAAAAAAGAGACCAGAAGTCTCATGATATTTTTTCATTAGCCACGGACCGGGATTGAACCGGCGACCTCACCCTTACCATGGGTGCGCTCTACCTACTGAGCTACCGCGGCATCTCTCTCAGATCGCATGCTTATACAAAAAATTTATAAAAAAACAATCAAAAAAAGATGATGTGTCGATGATACTGTTTTTTTGTGTATATGATCTATGTTATGGAAAGAATTTTTTGAGGTCGTGGAGGAGTGTTCTTGGCGAGCTTGTTTTAGTAACAGAAGAAGCTGATGCATGTGATTGCTCTTCTGTTTTTTCTTCTTTTGTAGAAGTGAAGACTGATATGAGATATTCAAGGAATGTTTTGATAGTATTTCCTATCCTCGTCGCTGGTTTGGTTATGACAGTTGGTATAATAGTTGTAATGGGTTTATTAGTTGGTGTTGAGGGCGTAGGAGATGATGCAGGAGCGGTGGCGTGGTGAGAAAGGTCGGTTCTTTGGACAAGATCAGGATGATTTTTGATGTAATCTAGTAGATGTATCACTGTCTGTTGAGTGATTTTGTGGATATCTCAGATGATACCTATTTTGGCTACTGCATCGACATGTTTTTTGTATCGTCATACAGGATCTACACCGAGAGGGATATTGTATGTATTTCCGTAGAGTATTCTGGAAATCGTTGTGTAGAGCATTTCGCGTGTCACGAGAGCATCAGGTTTAAACTGGGTTTGCTGATCAATTCCGTTTTCATGGAATCACATTATTCATTTTTGGCATACCTCCATGATTGCTTGATATTCTGATGTGGTAACATAATTTGTATCAGAAAATGTACATGATAATCTAGGATTTGTAGGGAGGATAACGACCTGTTTGATAAAAGGACTGAGTAATAATGCAAGATCTTTTCTGGTAATTTCTTTGGTGTCATCTGGTTGTGCTTGTGGAGAGGTAGCAACACCATGTATAGGTGATGTAGGTGGTGTTCAACACATCCTGTCATATGCACTTGCTGTGAAATCTCATTCTGGACAATTATCAGGGATGAGCGGAGTTCATCCTCATCCTCCACCGCCTCCTCCTCACAACGGAGGGTTGGAACAATTATTTGTATTGAAAGTACATCATGTTGTACAGCTTAATGTTCATTGAGTATATCAGAATGTTGAACAACTCTTATTGTTGAGATTAGTTCAATCACATTCTTCTCAAGTTTCCAAAATATTATTCCCACAAATAGGGAGATGTGGAGGGATAATATGTAGAGTTGAACTACTTAGTGTACTACTGGTTAATATTTTTGTATAATCAGAGCTTTGTATACCAATAAACAAATCAATAGTTCAAGTAGTATAGAGAGGAGCAATAGTAAATGGTAGTTGTATATTATGGTTTTCTTGAAAAGGGATAGGAAGTATAGGGAAAGCTAAAGCAGACGCATAAAAAAATGTACCATCTCATGTTCCACATCCTTCAGTTCATAATCTAGTAATATCCACTGTAAATAATTTTTTTAGACACAAAGCGAATCATTCTGAATAACATCATTCTTTGGTATAGTTTGATAGTCCATATGCAATCATTGCTCATCGTGTATGTTCATCTCGATCAATATAATCTCTTTTGTTGGTTAGATAGTTAAAAAATGAAGAATAGGTACCAGAAAAATTATTATATACTCGTTCATTCAATGCAGTTACATATGGTCATGTATTTGCAGTAATCAGTTGATTGAAACATATATCTCATGTGTTTGTTCCATATTCTCTTCGTGGATATATGGTAAAAGGGAGAGTTCATGTATATTGAGAACTATCTAATAGTAGAGAGTTTGCTAAAGATCATGAAACAAGAAGTCAAATAAGTAATCCACTAGTATCGCGATTACTGGTATTGGTGATAGTGATAGGGATAGTAATGGGCGATCATGCAACATATGTTTGATTGTTATCTATTTGTATTTCAGAAGATACAGTAATATATGCATATTGTGTTTTCCAATCTTTTTGACGATCAGGAATAGTAAAATAGGTATTCAAAAAAGATAGTATATTAGCGTCATGTGGTGTATATATACCATCAGTTTCTAATTGGTTGTAGGAGATGTCACTTTGGTGTGGAATCAAAGATGTAAGGGTAGTTATGCTAGAAGGTATCTCTCAGGTAAGAAAGTTCCCTGCTAGATTAATTGATGTGAGAGGAAGGCGAGAAAAGAGAGGAGTTAATCTTTCCAAAGAATCTTTAATCTTGTTATAAGAAATATCGAAATGTTGTAAATGAGATCATGAAATACTATCAGGAATTTGAGTAATAGTATTGTTGTCAATGATAAGAGTTGTAAGGTTTGGTAAGAGATAAATTTCAGGTCATATTCATCATCTGCTATTGGTAGTAAAGAGTGTCGAAATAGAATTAAAACTTACAGAGAGGGATTGCAACGGGCTCTTGGAAGAAAAATTTGGTAACGTAGAGAGTGAATTGTATGATGCATCAAAAGTAGTGAGGAGGGGAATATATACAACATTTCAAATATTATTGATTTTGTTTTTTGCTATAAAAAATGATTGTAAATTGCTAAAATTGGAAACAGTACTTGGAATAGTGGAGAAATAATTTCTGTCAAGATTAAGGTAATTGAGTGATGATAACATAGTTAGTTTTTCTCGAGATGTGTCATCTAGGAGATTGTAAGAAATATCCAATTCATGAATACGATTTATTTTGCTCCATAAAGTAAATGGTGGAAGTGAATCAATAGAGTTATGACTTATATTTAGTGTAATAAGTGAATACAAAAAAGTAAGAGGAGTAATATCACTAATATGATTGTAAGAAAGATTGATTGATTTCAATAAGGGCAAAGATCATTCATATATGTCTCAAATGCCATATAGATTGTTGTGTGTCATAGAAAGATTTTCCAAAAAAGGTAAGTTTGTAAGTGTTGAAGGCAATGTTCATGATAAATTATTGTTGTTTAATGTAATGGTTGATATATGTGAAGTTCATTCTACAAGAGTACATCAGATACCATACCAAGAACATACTGTAGGACTTACTCATCGAGATGTATTAACTGCTCGATATTCTCAATCTGTACTGTTGTAGAGCTCAATAAGTGCCTCACATTCTGAAGATGGTACATCAGTAGTGCTCATACATATGCTCGGTGATATGTCAGCAGCAGCATGATCAGGTATATGATATAGGATTCATACTATGCTCAAAAAAAATACTATAGCTTTTATCACTGCAAAAGATCAGAAAAATCCTAAAATATAGTGATATTTATAGGTTTTTATATGTTTACAAAAACAACAGTACGGCTTTTTGATACATGGTACGAGGTGACTGAACCAGATCTTTTTTTTCATGGACATGATGAAAAAATAAATTCATTATATATAGTATATAGTATACCCAAAAAATTTTTTCTGTCAAAAAATGCATGCGTTGTTTTCGTAATTGAAAATATTTCAAAAATAAATATACTGAATTCTCCAAATTTATTCTGATTATCTTTCGAAGAATGACCTACCAACCTTCATACGAAATCCTCAAAAAATACGCTGATGTACTGGTGAAATTTGCTCTCCGAGGAGGAGAATGAGTGAAAAAAGATGATGTGATTTTTGTGCAGATTCCTGAGTGTGCTAAGCCATTCTATTTACCATTGCAGGAATCTATTCTCGAAGCAGGTGCGCATCCTATCATGGAATATCTACCTGACGGTGTCGCAAAGCATTTTTTTGATCATGCAAATGATGATCAGATTGTCTTCTATCCAAGCGAATTTTTCCACGGTAAGGTTGAACAGATGACGCATGTGATTTCTGTGATAGCAGAAGCGGACAAATATGAGCTCAAAGAAGTCGATCCCAAAAAATTAGCAGCCAGGATAGCGTCACGCAGACCATACAAAGAGAAACGCATGAAAAAAGAATTGGATGGTAAGATGACACGAACCTTAGGATTGTATGGTACTGAAGCAATGGCGAAGGAAGCTGGAATGTCTCTCGAAGAATATCGAAATGAAATCATCAGAGCTTGTTATCTAGACAAAGAAGATCCTATCGCAGAACGAAAAAAAGTAGTTGCTTCTATCGAAGAAATCAAAAAAAAACTTGATGCATTAAAAATCGAATGGGTTCATGTCGAGTGAGAAGATGCTGATATCAAGATCAAAATCTGATCAAATAGAAGACGATTGTGATGATGATGACGCAATATCCCTTCTTTCGAGATTTTTACATCACCTGATTGGAGATGAACAGAATGATGGATGAAATTCAATCAACCATTGTATAGATATGGGCAGGTGATCAAGGAGGTTTACTTAAAATTTGAGAAGGGTGTTATCGTAGCATTCGATGCATCAGAAAATAAACAACTTCTTGCAGAAATGATTAAGATCGAGAATGCAAACAAAGTAGGAGAATTTTCTTTGACGGATGGAAGACATTCTCGTATCACAAGATTTATGTGAGAGACATTGTATGATGAGAATATGTGAGGACCGGAAGGCAATACGCATATCGCTATCTGATCTGCTTACAATGAAACATTTGTTGGCGATGCAAGTAAACTTACAGAAAAGGATTTGGATGAACTAGGATTCAATCAGAGTGCTGAACATACCGACATCGTTTCCACCAAACGTAGAAAAGTTACCGCTACGCTTTCCGACGGTACAGAGAAAATTATTTATGAAAACGGCCAATTCACGGTCTAACTTGAAATTATAAAGCTTTTTCATAATCTATCATCTATCATTTATCATTTATCATTTCGTTGCAATGGCAAGCAGAACAAATAAACAAGGTATCGCTAAAAAAAAAGCACAACAACAAAAACAAGCTTCTAGGATAAGAGGAACAAAGAGGTTTGATTATCCAAAGAGAAAATTGACGATAGAAGAAGCAAAAGAGCTTGGAGTGATTGGAGTGGTAAAAAATCCTAAAGGTCATGAGTATAATCGATTTCTGAGAGGAAGAAAAGTCTGCCGGGAGACAAGACTTAGGACAGATCCAGATGGATATAGGTTTATCAAGACGCCATCAGGGTGATCAGAAGTTGTCGAAGCGCCTCAGTCAGGACGGACGAGAGGGAGATTGAGAAAAGCGACAATGAAACGTTAACATACATGCAGAGTCCAAAATTCACAGTATATAGGGGCGATTATCAATCGCCTTTTTTATGTGGTAATTTTGACAAAAAATTTTTTTTGAGTACAATGAAGATGTGCTCTTTATATAGTAATAGATAGATGCACAAAAATCATACAAATGAACACAACGGAATCATCAGGATCATCCAGAAAGATTTTTTTTCGATTCCAGTCTCTATCAGAGTCATAGGATTCTCCCTCTTCATTTTTATATTGGGACGAGGATTGGGCGCAGATGTGTTCTTTTCTTTGTATATCAAAAGTATCGTAAATAAAGTATTTCTGATCTCCATCATCGGAGCATTGCTTTCTTTGGGTAAGATGGTTTTTTCTATCCCTGTGGGAGAAATAGATGATCATGCAGATCTCAAATCGGTATTGTTCGTAAGTAAATGAATCTATGTGATTATGGGCATCTTCTATGTGCTGGCAGGAATTTATGATTCCACCGTATTGCTTATCATAGCAGTGTTGCTCAATGGTCTGGCTACGGCATCGATGCTGATGACCTATCAGACATTTATCCGTAAGCATACAATAGCTTCTACCAGAGCTAGATCATTCGGTTTTTATTTCTCTAGCATCAATCTCGCATATATCATCGGAGCACTGATTAGCTCGTATCTAATCACAATCATGGATCTCCATCATCTTTTCATCTTCATCCCTATATTCGCGCTTATCTCCTTGTTGAGCGACAAGAATCTTCCGAGTTTGAGCAAGAAAAAAATAAGGAAATTTCTCGGCAAGGATACCTTCCTCCATAAATTCTTCCATGAAGTATTTTCTTTCAAAGCCATAAAAAAAGTAGTAGTGACGCTCAAGACGTATTCTGCTAGGATGTATTATGCGCTCGGTTTCGAGGTGCTGTTTAATTTGCTTAATTACGTGGGATTCGTTTTTATCCCTATCGTTTCTATCGCCAATAATCTCAGTTTGTCACAGGTCGCTCTCGTTTTCGCAGCGATGAGATTGCCGTATCTCATAGATTTTTTTACTTGAGATATCGCCAAAAACGGCAGCAAGAGAAAATTCCTTTTCATTGTATTATTGTTCCTTTCTTTGCTCTACATATTGTTAGGATATAATGAATGATTCCGGAATATCATGACAATAACTTTTGGCATCTCAATCGGACTTTCACTTATGCGTCCGGTGATTTCGGCATATATTTCGGATTGTACCAGACCGCAGGATGAATGAACAATTACCGGAGTTGGCGAGTTTGTAGGCAAAATAGGAGAAATTATAGGAGTGATGTCATTTGGAGTCATGTCAGCACTTTGGGGTTTGCAGACATCATTTATCATTATAGGTATAT
>CAZBWI010000006.1:0-37586 GCA_964495825.1 uncultured Candidatus Peribacteria bacterium
TAATAATTTTGATGTCTGTGTTGCAGTCAAATCTTTGCAAAAATATCTAATAATTCATACAGTTTTTTGTCTGTTATGCTTTGCATTTTTTCTATAAGGGTTTTTAGTAGTCATGAACTGGTTATAATGATAATTTAAACACTTTCAACTACTCTAGACCCTTATTTTTTTCCTTTTTTCTGGAAGAATGCGAGGTAGATGATAGGAAGCAATCCTGCAGTGTTGAAGATGAAAATGCAGATGAATCGTGCTAATTGTTTTTTGGTTCCTGTTTTCCAAAGTGCGATTCCTTTCCAAATCATTTCCCGGATCATAAGAAAAACCAATAAAGCCATTGTTCCTTTTGCAAACATTGGTGCTGCAGTAGCTGTGAGTTCTGGTGTCATGGAAATATGATTATAAATTAAAAACTACGAATTATTGGTTATTGATTGCGAATATTTTTCTGTTTATTTTTCTATTACTATTCTCCCTGCATTGGTTTTTTCTATTTTGCCTAATTTCAACAATAACGGCTCAATATCTTCTTCGACTGCTTTTTCATTGATTCCTAATTGAACGGCGATGGCTTTGACTCCGATTGGTCTGTCGGCCTCTTCGAGTATTTTGAGGTATTTTTTGTGCAGGGGAGTCATACCACCTTCGTCGATCTGGCTGTGTTTGAGAAAATCTTCTCGCAGTGTTTCCGTCAGAATATTTTTTGGAGCATTTTTTTCATTTCCTTTGGTAACAGAGGAATGTGTTATGACATAATCACGAATTTTTATACATAAATTATGGATTTCTCTTGGTACTGAGCCTACTTTTTCACTGATTTCTCTGATGACGTCATCACTGGTCTTGATTTCATATTTATCGAGATATTTTTTGATCATCATCTCTTTTTCGCTTTGTGTATATTCCATGAAATGAAAATGATAGACAAACCTGTTTTTGATTGGTTGGCTCAGTGCCTCAGATTTTGTTGTTGCTCCGATGAGTGTAAATGGATTGATAGGGATTCTTACATTTCCTCATTCCGGCATTACCATATCGATAACGAAATCTTCCATTGCGATATACAATACTTCTTCGATGTTTGGCTTCAATCTATGAATTTCATCGATAAACAAGATATCTCAGGTTTCAAGTGTATTTAGGATACTTATGATTTCTGATGGTTTGGTGATTGCATATCCGGTGACGGCTTTGATGTTTACCTGTGATTGTTTGGAAATGATGTGTGCTAAGGTTGTTTTTCCAAATCCGCTGGGACCGGAAAATAAGATGTGCCCTATATGTCATTTTCTTTTTTTGCCACTTTCGATCGCTGTCTTCACTATTCCTTTGATATGTTCCTGGCCTATGAATTCGTCGAATGTATCAGGCCTTCATGAGTTGCTGATATTCATCAGTTTGTCCGTGTTTATCTTCTTCACTTCCATACTAAAATCCTAAATGTTAAATGTTAAATGCTATGTGCTACGTATGTGTTTTATTATAGGCTATCGTACTTTACAATAGTTTATACAAAGACAAATCTTTTATTTACAACTTAGCACTCATTATTTTTGATTAGTCTTTTTGATTCTGCTTCATGAATCTTGGATAGTGGACCATCATCAATATAAAAAATAATAGTGTCCAGATAGCTCCACTGAGAATATCTTGTTTGTATATTGCATTCCTTGATTGGATAAGCATAGTTTTTTTCTCTTCCTTACATTTGGCAATATCTTTTTCACTAGGCGTGACGCTTTGTTTTTCCATAACTATCTGATTGGTGCATTGATCTAGTTCGTAATATCTCTCTCCTAGGATATATTCGTCGTTGGTGATGATGATTTTTTTTCCGATAGTGAGTAGGAGAAATCATAATGCAATCAGTGTTCCTATGACTCCGACGAGTGTCATGAGGAGAAAGTAGATTCTGAGGACGCTTCGTCCATGAGATTTTGCTGGTGTTTTTGTTGCCATGATGCTATGTTATTTGATAAAAGGATAGGGATGGGGGAAAGGGAGAAGGGATGAGAGAGAAGGGATGTTTCTCTGTTTCATATCCCATGGTTCGAGATATTGGTTATTTTGTTTGATTGAGTTTGTAGTACGCATTGGTGCTGCTTAATGGACTGATGAGATATGTTTTATCATTTATTCTGATTGTTCCTTCGATAAGTGAAAGACTGCTTACGATGAAACTTACGGTACCTATTTTGGTATCTGTATCTAGGGTGAAGAGATCGCCGTATCGTGCGAAGTTGTTGGTGAAGTATTCTTTGGTGCTCGATTTGACTACTTTGTATCTATTGCCGAAAATTTCGATGTATCCTATATTGAAGTTTCCATTGTTGAGAAGGTTCATATCGATATAGACATTTGATTGTGGTAATCCGTTTGTGCCTGTCGTAATAGATCCAGGTACGGTATTGATTACTTGGTTATCTATGTTCGCATTATTGAGATTTTGTGTGATCTGGTATTTGACTTTGAATCTATAGAGTGACAATGCTACTTCGTATCTCGTGATCATATTATCAAATGTTATAGAATCCGCTGGACTGACGATTCCCATATTTTCTGCTATTTCAAAATATTGTGTTCGTCGCGGATTTGCTGTCTCATCAAGTTTCTTGCCTTCAAATAATCTGATCATCGCTGCTATGAATTGTCCTTTGGTGATCGTTGTTTTTGGAGAGAAATGATTATCTGATCCTTGCATGATGCCCAGCTGACAGACTTTTTGGATATATGTAGTGAGTGATGCATCCGCTTCCCCGATATCGTTAAATTCACAGGATGGTGTGTTCGTAATACTTCAAAATCCAAAAACTTCAGCGAATTTTACCAATATTTTGGCTGCTTGTTCTCTATTTAATACTTCAAATGGTTTATAGTCGGCTACATTGTTGTAACTGGTCAATCCATTATCATTCATTCGTCTGATTGCTTCTATGAGTTCAGGATCGTTGCTGATACTTAATGAATTGGTTAGTGATGATAAGGTTTCTATGATACTTGATGTTGTTGTGGTCGTACTATTCATTTCGGCTAATTTTCCGAGTAGCATCAATCTCACCGTCTCGTTGCTGACGATATTTCTCAATCTTCGGATATATATTGCCATTTCCCTTCTTGTGATATAACTATCAAAGGCATTTTCATTGGTTAGTGTAGTAAGTCCCATGGCTTGTGATTTGATATAGTAGTCTCATCGTCGAGGAGTTCTTTTTTCGTTGGAGATTTTGCCTTCAAATATTCTTACGAGCAATGCCATAGTTTGTGGTCTGGTTAGTTGTTCTTTGGGGAGAAATTTTCCATCAGTTGTCCCTTTGAATATCCCTCGTTTGCATGTATTGGTTATGTGTGGTGCTAATGTAGGATCCATCTGGTCGCTGTCAGCAAAACTACAGTTATTGTTTTTGGTTTTTTGATCATAGCCGAGCACAACAAATGCTTGACCTATAATTTTGGCTGCTTCTTCTCTCAGGAGTCTATCTTCTGGTCTGTAGTCTGTTTCGTTATCATATTTCGTCAATCCGTTTGCATACATTCGTGCGAGCGCTTGTTGAAATTCTGTCCCTGTGGCATTGGTGATTATTTGTATTTGTGTTGTTCATGTGGTTGTTGTTTGTGGAGGTACTGTTCCTGTGGTTGTAGTACCTGAAGAAATAGCTCAGGTATTCATTGCTATTGTTATTTTATGTGTCACTGGGTCTATAAGTATCTGAAAATCTCAGCTTGTTTCCGCTTTGGTAGGAAATGTGAATATCAGTACACTTACCATCAATCATAATCGGAATATTTTTTTGTTCATGAAGAAAAATTGTAGAGAATAAAATATTCATCAAAAATATAACTAATGCACTCTGCTTTTCAATATAAACTTACGCCTAAAGCTTAAAATTTAAAGCTTGAAGCTTGAAGCTTGAAGTCATCATATATTTGTCTTGTGTATATATTTTTTGAGAAAACCACTTGAAAATAGCTGTCAAAACTATATTGTCTCAAAAACTTTTATTTTTTTGTGTTAAAAAGAAAATGACTCATGTACAGAGAACTCTTGTCGTTTTGAAACCTGATAGCGTAGGACGCAGCGTAGTCGGAGAGATTATTTCGCGTTTTGAGAGAGCAGGACTTCATATTGTAGGTATGAAAATGCTTCGCCCAGATAAAGAATTTTTGTATCATCATTATGAGACACTTGGAAAGATGATTTCCAGACGTGGGCAAAAAGCATTTGATGTAACACTCAAGATGATGCAGCAATGACCAATGGTTGCGCTTGTGCTTGAAGGTGTGGAAGTAGTAGAATATGTGCGTAAAATAGTTGGTGCTACTGAGCCTAAAGCAGCAGCTCCAGGAACTATCAGAGGTGATTATGCACATATGTCGTTTGCATACGCAGATGGCAAGGATATAGGAGTTCCTAATCTTATTCACGCTTCAGGAAATGTGGAAGAAGCTGAAGCAGAGATCAAACATCGGTTTAGACCTGAAGAATTATTTGAGTATGCTCCTTTGCATCATGTCTTCACTCGCTAAGCTATGTGGTGAGCATCAAGATTGTAAGATACACTAAGTATCTCATCTCTTTATTCCTCTATCTTTATTCTCTCTATCTCACTTATCTTCTTTTATTCTGAAATGTATATCTTTTAATTTATTTATAGTATCCTAATGAAAAAATGAATACATGGAAATTATTTTAAGGATGTAGAAGTACAGTGCATCTGTGGTGCTAAATTCACCGTCAATACAACTGTCCAAGGTCCTATCAAGGTGGAAACTTGCTACCAATGTCATCCAGCATTCAACAAAGATAAAGTAGTCAAAAAGGTTGTCAAGGGAAGAATGGAAAAATTCCTTGAGAAACAAAAGAAAATCGATGCTATCAAACCAACGAAAACAACCAAGAAGTAATGTTCACTTCGTGTATACGGTGTCTTTGGGGGTAATGCATCGTAATGACCAATTACGTGAAATACATTATGATATGACATTGTAGCTATACTTGCATATCAGGTTCTTTGTTTTATCTTGTTTTCATAAAAGCAACTTATGCTGAGAAAACAGATCATGAAAAGATATGTCGATGCGGATACCGTTTTTCATGTAATCTGACATCATGGAAGCGTGTTTATCAAACTTACTTTGAGAACGCTTCTTTTTTTGTTGGTGCTCTATGTCGTGTATGTTGTTTTGGATAGATATATTGTATGGCCATATTTTGATTGGACGTTTGGTATCCTCGGATTATGATTTTTTATAAAATATATCATTGATTTCCTCAATATCTACTTGGACTGACTGATTCTTTCCAACAGCGGGATCACATTGTTTATGCGGGAAGGACTCTTTGACTACAAGACGGATTTCTTTGAATGGGACAAGATAGAAGCAATCTCTCATACTCAGGAGAATTTTTGGGATAAGATATTTTCGAGAGGTGACTTGCTTATCAAACTTGAACATGGTGTAGAATATCCGTTTGAAGATGTTATATATCCCAAAACACAGGCTGAGAAAATTATGAAATTTAAACATCAATTTACTCCTGATACGCTTGGATCTTCTTCTGATCCTGCTATCAAGGATGAAAAAATGGCGATTATCGCTGAAGCGTTGAGCGAAGTGGTGAAGGAATACATGGACAAGAAGACTTCTGTGTCGGAGGAGGAAGATTATTAGTATATGTTCTTGCTGCAACACGTAGTATTGGAATAGTGTATCATTATAACACTTTTAGTTCTTTCATAACTTTTTCATACTTCGGATACTCAGATCCGAATTTTTTTTGCACATATTCTTGGAGAATAGTTTTCCAGTCGGAGAATCATGCTAATTTGTTAGAGTCGACCTTGAAGTTAGAGAGTAATTCATCCAGATTCTCCGTGCTTTTTTTTAGCTTAATATCTTTGCAGATTTTGCGTAATTCTGGGTCTATGACTTCATCTATCTTGTCGTAATCTATTTGTTCTACCTGCAAAGTGATTGCTATATTTTCCAAAGATATTTTCTGATTTTCTTTGAAGGTGATCGTTCGTGATGGACTTTGGAAATATTCTTTGTTCGTTTGATTGATCTTCTTGATTTCTTCGTATAATGCCTCTTCTGTAAGCATTTCTTTGCTTTGTATGAGAAATTGTGGATTGATCGAAATCTGCAAAGCGGTTATCTTTTTATTTGTTGTGTCGTAGTGGAAAATATATTTGTTCTGATTTATTTCCAATGAACTGGTCGATCGGACGCTTCCGGTGCAGAGATAATTCATATGCGTAAATCCTTGATGGAGATGTCAGGAGATGAATTTTACATCCGGCAATTCCAAAAATTTTTCGTTCAATGCGATATCTTTGTAATTGAATTTTGACTTCTGACCTGGGAAAGCTGTTCCGTTGATATAGTAGTGATGGAAAACCGTTATTCATGGATGTTTGTCTATTTGTTCTGCGAGATATGTATTGAGATATCATGAAAATGCTTCGTGCTTATTGTTCGATTTCTCCAGCAAGGTGCTGAAATCGCTGATAGTTTTTAATGTTTCGTTTTTGGGTATGTAATTACTTTTTTCGTTCTCTCATGGTAAAAAGAATGGCATGAACAATATGTCCTCTCCTTCTATCGTTTCGATCAATGGCTTGGTAATGAAATGTATTTTTCCTTCACTTAGCATTCAAAACTTAGCACTTAGCATTATAGTGAAGGCTTTCTGTGCTTCTTCGAAGACGAAAGAGCTTCCTAGCCGATCATGGTTTCCAGAAATGATATATACATTCTTTCATTGTTCGAACAGTTCCAGGAAGAGCCCGTAGAGTTGGAGCAATGCGTTCCTATCGTAAGCAAAATGGTAGACATAGTCTCAGAGAAAAATGATATTTTTTTCGTCCGGATATGAGGAAAAAATCCCTTTGAGTTGAGTTAAGATTTTCTCGTGATAGCGTGCGTTGATGTGGAGATCGCCTATTAATAACATAAATTTTGGGATAAGGGACTAGGTAAAAGGGATAAGAGACAAGGTGTAGTATAGTAATTTGATTTGTAAAAAAAAGGCAGAAATGTATACCATTGATGTAAGGTTCAAGATGCAAGAACTGATTAGTTATTCCGCTATATAGTTCATGTATTATGCATCATATGTCATGAATCGTTTATTTGTTGTTTGGTATGAAAAAACGTTTCCGACTCGCATTGATTATCATTTGTGTTCTTGTTCTTGTAGGACTAAGGATATTTTCTCCTGAAGATAATCGGGTATGTGACGGTGATACTTTGGTAAAACATGGAACCCCAAGCTCTGATAGCTCGGGATTTTTTTGTTCATGAGGAATGCTCATGGATACAACACTTTTATCTTCTTCTATTCTCGCTATGAAAATCATTACGGACTTTACCGATAACGGGCTTATCCCTTCTCAATACACCTGCGACGGGGAGGGTCGTTTTCCTACACTGACTATAGAAGATATTCCTGCCAATACCCAATCATTGGCGTTGATCGTGGACGATCCGGATGTACCTGGATGAACTCGAGACCATCTTTTGTTGGCGAATATCCCTGTAGAGGGTGTCAGATGGATTATTTCATCAGCTACTTTTGCTACTGCGATAGTGTGACAAAATTCTCGATGAGAACTTGCTCGATGAGGTCCTTGTCCACCGCATGGGACACATAGATATTTTTTTAAGGTCTATGCACTTTCTACTTATTTAGAGCTATCTTCAGGATTCTCCAAAGAGAGGTTGTATGAGTTGATGTCAGGAAAAATAAACGCTCAAGCACAGCTTGTGGGATTGTACAAAAGGCAATAATTATTTCTTGAAATATTTTCTTATCTTATAATCGATATCACCGGCACTATAGATGACAATCACAGTATCATGTTTTGTTTTTTCGATTTGACTCGTAATGATTGAGAAGTCGGTAGTGTATATTCCTCCGCAGATTTTAGCAAAATGATTTCCTAAGTCGTCTAGCGTGTGGATATTCTCCTTCTTGATGAAAGCATGATGAGCGATGAAATCCTTGATGTTCTCTCTCGCAGCATAGATGTCGTAGATTATGACCTGATCATATTTTTTCAGTGCTTTTTGAAAATCTTTTCGTCATAAAACTATTCTATTGATTTGATGTGGTTGGAAGATGGCGAAGAGTTTTTTCTTCGGGAATTTTTTCTTCAGTGCTTGGTAGCCGAGTTTGATAGAGGACGCCATGTGACCATAATCGCTATAGATTGGAACTCCGTTTTTTGTCTTACTGACTAATTCCAGTCTTCTTCGAATTCATGGGAAATTTTTTATTTGGGACAAGATTTTAGGAGCAAGAGATAAGGGAAGGATTTCCTTCATCAATGCTACAATCAACGAACCGTTGATATTGTTGTGGTCGCCAAGTAAATGCTTGAATGGAATGTTTTTTATGGTAACTTCTTTTATTTTTTTAGATGTGATTCACGTTAGTCACTTTGGTATGAATACGGTTTTTTTTGTTTTCATGATGAGTTGGTTGAATGCGGAAAGATAGTCTTTCATATCTTTGTAGTAATCCGTATGATCGAGTTCTAGTGATGTTATTGTTGCATACTCCAAATCTAAGTAGAGGAAGTGTTTCTTGTATTCACAGGCTTCTACGAAGAATTTCCATTTTTTGATAAGTTTGTAATTAAGCTTCTTGCCTGTAAAGATATAGTCGAAAATGTTTTTGATATCTTTTTCCGCTTTTTTGTTGATAGCGTAACTTTTGGTATCAAAACTTGGTACTAATGCTCATAAGATTCCGAGTCAGAATTGTTTATCTAATTTTTTCGCAGTATAGATTGCTAGGGCAGTGGATGAGCTTTTGCCGTTTGTTCCTGCAAATCCTATTGTCGTGAAATATTTGGAGATCTCTCCCAAAAATTGAAAATAATTGAGAATAACCATCACTTTTTTGTTTGCTTTCATGATTTTCCTTGCTTCGAGGACTTCGGGACTTTCAGCTGTCGCTTCGGAATAGATAATAACATCACCTACTTGCACTTTATATTTTCCATGGCCGATGATGACGTGTAATCATTTCGCTTTTAGCTTGTCTGTCAGCTCACTTTGTACTGCATCGATGCAAACAATATTGGTATATCATATATCATGGAGTATTCCTGCTACGCCGGACATTCCTGTTCATCATGCTCAGACTAAGATGATTTTCATAAATTAAGAATTAAGAATTAAGAATTGAAATTAAATGTAGTGAATGAGAGTGAAAAAACAAGAAAAAGAAAAATGGTTGATTTTCCTATCTATTTCCTTAGATACATTCCTATTGTTAGATATTTTTTGTTTGTGCCCAGATGGTGGAATTGGTAGACACGCTAGACTCAAAATCTGGTGTCCGTGAGGATGTGTGGGTTCGAGTCCCACTCTGGGTAGTGCTAACATATAAAAATCTGATGTATTTCAGGTTTTTTTGTTTTATATCAAAATTGAGAAAATCAATTGATTTTGTAGTATATTTCTATACATATCAAGAGATGAATATTTTTCATCATATTTTTACACGATAATGGAATCAAATTATGGATTTGAACAAAGTTATGATTATCGGAAGAGCTACGAACAATCTTCAAGTCAAGACGATTGAAAGCAGCTGAACTTCAGTTGTGAATTTTACTGTTGCAACCAACAGGAAATTTAAGAACAAAGATGGTAATGTCCTTGAGGATGCAGAGTACCACAGATGCGTAGCGTACGGTAAAGGTGCAGAAGTATTGTCTAAGTACCTGAATAAGGGAAAGAGAATCTACATCGAAGGTAGACTCAGGACAAGAAAACGGCAGGATAGTGAAGGTAAAGACAAGTTCTCTACCGAAATTATTGTCGACAATTTCATTTTCCTCGATCCTAAAGGACAGGGAATGGATGATGATCACCTGTTGGATACTGCTACTGAACCTACCATTCCTGAAGACGAAGAAGTCCCATTCTAGTCATTGAATGTCGGAAAACAAAATAATACATCTAAATATCTGTCGATACTTACTTATGCATCGGAAGTATCAGTGATTTTTTGGCCGTTTTATATTACGTGTGAATGTATATTATGAGATTTACGACTAAACTGAAATATTTCCTTTTGGATCTCTTTGATATGGTATCATTTTTGATCTTTGTTGGGGGAATTGTACTTTTTATCAGATTTTTTGTAGCGAATCCGTATACAGTTGTAGGAGCAAGCATGTCTCCGACTTTTGAAGAAAATGATTTTATCATTGTGGATAAGATCACCCCGAGATTTAGTGAACTCAAAAGGGGAGATGTCATCGTATTTGTTCCGCCAGGCAAAACTATTCCTTATATCAAAAGGATTATCTGACTTCCTGGAGAAACGGTTAAGATCAAAAATAATGCTGTTGAAATCTGTACAACGAATAATGCTATTGAACAGTGTACTACTTTGGATGAACCCTATCTTGATTCATCTGTAAAAACGGAAGCAAGATGCTGAAATAATGAATTTGTGATAGATAGCTGATGATTTTTTGTTATGTGAGATAATAGATGATTTTCTACTGATTCTCGTTGTTGTTTTGGACTTGATTGTTATGAATGATCTTCGTATGAAGTTCCGTATGATCATATCATCGGTAAGGTATATCTTAGATTTTTCCCTCACTTTCAATTGTTCTAATGATATTTTATCTTTAGTATGCCGTCATGAGGATCTTCTCAAATTTTGATACCAACCTGAGGCAAAAGACCTTTATGGAATATCAGTCAAAGTATGGTGTGGAGAATGTCCTCTGTTTTTGAAGAAGTAAGCTTTATCGGGCATATAAATTTTTTTTGCCGTTTTTGTTGCTTGTTGTACTTTCTATACTTGCGCTTATTTTCTTTTATAGACGATTGGGCGGTGATTATTTTTGATATGTCGTTACTGGCGTCATTATTATTTTTTTTGTGTTCTTTTTCCCTGCAATCGGCAAATATATTGATTACAAAATGGATTTTATTATCGTTATCCCAAATTCTATTATCATGTATGATCAGTGAGGACTGTTTAAGAGAAATGTCGTGACTATCAGTGCACAGAGTGTCAAAAGCATTTCTGTAAAGAAGGAATCATTGCTCTATAGTATTTTTGATAATGGTGATCTGATCATTCTCACCGAATGAGATATTGAGCAGAATGGAGAAATCAAACTTCGCTGGGTTCCTAGACCTGAAAAAAGAAGGAATCAGATGGTAAAAGTTATCGGCATAGATTTGGAAGCGAATCAGAATCCTAAATAACTTTATTTTCTAATTATCTTTTTTATGAAGCAGTCAGAACAGGTACCAAGTATCCCATATGATATTTATGAATCTCCTCAGGAGATTGTTATCATCCTTCCGCTTGGTGGAGTCAAAAAGGAAAGTTTACAATTGAGTATTAAGGATTATAGACTCGTTATTACTGGTGAGAGAAGTAAACCGAAAGTAAAGGATCATTTTATCCCGCTCAAAGAGGAATGCTATCGAGGACCTATAGATCAGGTTATCGATCTACCGCCTCAGGTGTATTTTGATAAGATTCATTCCAAGCTTACTCCTGATAATATCTTGCAGATTATCATACCAAAAGCTTTGGTACCAGAAAAGATTTCGCTCGAAGTCGAATATGATACATAGACTATAGTTTATAGTTGATAAAACGTAGGTTAGTCTACGTTTTTTTTATAGAGGTAGATAAATACCCAGTGAGTATTCCTCGGATGATGAAGAAAAGGTAATTGACCATACTATCTTCGAAAACATGCAAGAAGATACCCATGATGAGTAGTGCTACTCGTCCGATAGTTAATCCCTGTCGTAAGAGAGAGATGGTATCTTGTATGTGGATGGTTTTTTGTATTTTTTTTGCGAGCCATGTTATTTGTATCACAAGAACTGTTCGCAAAAGGAAACCTATGGTGCCGATATCAAGCATCAGCTGAACATAATAGTTTTCTGGTAAAATCGTTCCGTTGTGATGAATAGCAGGTCCGGAGGTTCCTAATCCATATCCGATTGGTTGTTGTATAACGTATTGGAGACTGCCGAATTTTGCTTTGATATGATCGAGAGTGGATTGTCCTTTGAGGATACTGAGTCCCACCAGTCAGAGGATAACGAATGCCAGTATTCCTCGTGAGACTTTCTTGTGTTTCTTGATTCGTTGAATGTTAGCTAATGCTAATCCTACAATACCTCAAATAAATGCTGTTCTTGATAAAGTCATAATTATGGCTGCGATTCGTAGTGCGATGATCATTGTATGTGTTATTGTTGTTTTGTTGGCTGAGAAGAGTGCTTTGATTGAGTCAAACTTCTCTCTAAAAAAGATTACTATGACCGGCAAGAATGCAGTCAGGAAATATCCGTAGTTGTTGGGCCCAGAAAATATTCCTTGCCGTCTTAGGGTTCATTTATATCCTGTAAGATAGTAGATGGGCGGTCTATCTCCAAAGATAAAATCTTTTAATGGTCCGTAACCTATTTTGGTGAAGAATTCTGGCATAATCAGCTTCGCTATTTGTCGTAGAAATCATATGATGACGATGATGACGAGCATATATAGACATCGGCGCAAAAATTTTATGAAATGTTCTTTGCTCTTTGTATATGCAAGCGAATATCCTATGCGAGCTGCTGTTATTATGATGATGATATATCGTAGTCCATATTTTATTCCTACTCAGATATCATATTGAGATTTTCCTATCTGTTTGGAAATACCTATACTGAAAATCAATACTATACTTAGTGTAATGAGCGGATATTTCCAGATTTTGATAAATCACATAGTATCTTTCCAATGTGTTGTGATTATAGCCAAGATGAAGATGATTCGGATGCTATCTCTTACCAAGGAAAGTGTTTCCTGATAGTGTCATCAAAATATTCCATAACAGATTATCGTCACTAGGATATGATAGAGGACGATGAAGATGAGAAATGTTTTGAGAAACTTTATCATGGCATGCATGGGAATAAAGATAGGATAGATATAGTTGTTCGTGGTATAAAAACAAGTTGAAACTTGCTTGCCAAAAAATACATTTCAGCTATGAAACTCAGCGTCGTCATCCCAACTAGGGGAGATCAGAATATGAAAAATATCACCGAATGTTTGCAACGCCAGACTTTCAAGGATTTTGAAGTAATTTTTGTCGTAGACAAAAAGATTGATGCATGATTTCCAATGCATGATACATGAAATATCCATTATATCACTTCATTGACTACTTCTATTCCCCATCATAATGCTAGCGCATTGAGGAATCTCTGAATCAATCATGCTATAGGAGATTTTATTCAGCTCATGGATGATGATGAACGATTTGAAGAAGATTATTTGGAGAGGTCTTTGGCATTGTGGTATGACTATCACAAAAAATTCCATAAAGATTTTGTACTTACTCCGACATTGATGTATAGGAAGACTGGGGAAATTCAGACTCAGTGATTCTTGTATTTCAATTATTTGCTTTCTAGACCTATTCCGCACGTATTGCGTGACAAAGAACGAGATTATATTCAGATGTATTCATGAAATTCACTTTTTGCTCCCGCACATATCTTCAAAACCATCCTTTTTGATGAAAAGATCGATTTCGTTTATGAGGATTTAGATTTTACTTATAGAATCCATCGTGCAGGGTATCCGATTATCGTACTTCGTGATCTTCGTATTTATCATATGGAAAGAGAAAAAACCAAATTGGAGCAGGCATGGGTTGGAAATGAATATTCGGCATTTAGGAAGGCGAAACATAGGATGCTCTTCGTACAAAAATATGCGAATCTACGACAGAAAATAGTATTTTATCTGCTTGGATTTTGGGGACAACCACTCCGACTTATTATCAAAATTTTCAGGTTCGCCAAAGGAAAACAAAAATGGAGACTCATCTCTGCTGTCTGTAGGTGAACATATGCTCAATTATCATAATTTTCTTTTCTGGTATTTTTTTTGGATACAGTAAGCGTATACTACTATCGATACGATACGATTTGGGATGAAGATAATTTTGTTGCTTTGCGGTATTCCATTGATTTTGATGTTTGAGATTAGCCATAAGAATGGTGTTGTAAAGAACGTTAATGCATGTGTTGGAATATTTATCAGGATGTGCAATAACTATGCTCGTTTTGATCGGGTTTTTGTATGTCAGTTGTAATATTTCCAAAACCGTGGCCTGCGTGATGAGACTGTGAGTTATAGCATATATTGTATGTATATTAGTTTGGTTCCGTATGTTATAGTCCGAAGATTATGCTTTTGCCGGTGATCATCATGGCGATACTCCCTCTGACGAAGGGTCTTCAGTATGCTAAAAAATCAGTCAATATACCCAAAGATGCTGCTATTCGAAATTTTTTTGGTATTTTGTCTGGATACTGTTCCTCCGTATAATCTGTGAGAGATAATATCTATATTAGAGGATATGTTCTAATGTCTGTTGCATTTTGGAAATTTTTTTCTGATATGGATAGACTTTGGTTTCGATTCCAAGGAAGCGTGCAATCAAAAATAAGTGCAATCTACTACTAATGACTATGCTTGCACCGGCTAGTATTTTTACGAATGTATCGAAATCGTTTTCTCGATCTAGGATACTAAATCGTTGATCTTTGATTTCTACTCATTGCTGGATCTTGCGAGCATATCTTATATCATCATATTTTTCTCCTTTACCTTTGGCTACTGGAACATACATCACTTCATATCCTTTGAGATATCGGTGTTTTACATCTTGGATAATCTCCTGCAAAAAATGCTCCGCATTCTTGTTGAGATTTATCACGATGTATTTTTTTGTATGGTGAAATTTGAGTTTTGTATTTTTAATTTTTTTTCGTGGATAAGCAAAGTATGACGTATCCATAAAAAATTCTACATTATCGAATCCATATTTTTGCATATCATAGACTGTATCTATATCTCTTGCGAAGATATATTTTGTCCTTTTGAGGAGTTTGTTGAATAAGTATCTGTTGAAAAATTTTTTTGGTTGTTGGATTCATCACATCAAATAACGTGGTTTCTTGAGACAGGGGAGGAGTGACGCTAATCGGTATCGATATGAGTGTTTGTTTTCTTCTGTGATAATTTCTCCTCATCCGATGATGACTGCATCTGCTTTTTTTCGGAGTTTTCGTTCTTGTATTTTCCCATTGGCTATGTATCTTATTCGTGAGCGGATCCCTTTTGGCACTTCTGTTACAAATGTTATCTTTGAAATATCTATTATTTGGCTGAAGAATTTCTTGAGTCGTTCGGGATCATAGGCAGCTATCGTTACTTTTTTACCTTGTTCCAGTAATAATTTTGTCGTTCATAGCAAAATCAATTCGTCTCAGAGATTTCTGTACGATCGATTGCCGATGATGAGGATATGTTTCTCAGGGATATCTAATGTTTTGGGTATATGCATTGTTCCAGTTAACATAAAAAGGACTACCTTTGTATATAGTAGTCCTTCATAGGTATGCAAGTCAAATTTTTTTATGATGGAGATTTTCGGAATTTTAAGGTGTTGAGATAGGCGCAATATTCTTTACTGAATGTTGAGAGTGTTGGTGAAATTTCTTTGAGTGTTTTTTCTTTTACCATTTCTGTATCAAACTCCAGAGAGAATACTTTTGCATTATCAAACATCAAATCACCTCATGACATATAGAACGGATTTTCATTAACTGCTATTTTTTCTTTGCAGAGATCCTTGAGACGATTGGTAAGATTTGCTGCTTTGAAGAGTTCTGCATAACTATCAAATTGTGTAGTAGGTATTCCTTCAATCTTTTTGGTGTCGAGGTTGATCTTGGTTGTATATCCGTAGGTTTTGAATTCTACTATTGGACCAGTTCCGATAATATCCAAACCGCTCTTATCTGTCTTTGGTCGATAATCATAGAAATCATTGATACCATTGAGTAAATTCCTTTCTTTTTCTGTATTGGTTCCTGTTATTGTTTTGATTTTTGGTGCGAGTCCTGTTTTGTCAGTCACTGCTTCTGTGAGTTCGAAGACGTCACCTCTTTTTTCTAATGCTTCCAAATCATCTAGCGTAGAATTTGGATTAGCGATGTATTTTTGGATGAGTGGCATGGTCTCCGGATTGATTCTTGCATATCCTTTACTTTCCATGAGTGCTCCTACAGAATAGACTTTGGTTGCTGCAGTTGTTGCAGTTTCTTGGAATTCCTTGGTTGGATCATTTTCTAGATCTTTAATAGAAGTGATTCCCATAGAGCGCAAGGTCATATCCATTCGTCCGTTTTTATCTTCTTTTCCGACATGTGCTTTCAGGAATTTCGCTCCTGCCTTCTGGTTATCATTTCCTGCCTCGAGCATAGTGATGAATCCGTCATATTGATCTTCCTTGATCTTTAACTTACCATCGCTGGTCTCTTCGAGATAGGTAGTCATATTTGCATAGGTCATCATATCGAATGCTCACATAAGGCCGATAAATCCTTCCGTGTATGCTTTTGACTCTGTAGGTGTTTCTGTATCTTTGTCGGCTGTTTTATCACCTCCCCGTCAGAAAAGATTGGATATTTTTTCCGGGAGTTTTCCTCCTTTGAAGAGACTCAATGGACCTTCTCCGCTTCGTGCTTGTGCTCCGAAGATCAATGCCATCGGTCCTATAAGTCGTCATCGGTTTTTACTATCCTTATATCCGTCTTTTTTGAAGATCAGTTTGAATATGCTAGATACCATTTTCCGTCCTACGAAGATAATACCTCCGGTAAGTGCGAGGTTACCTACGCCTGACCGCATCTTTTTTTGATTGTCGGTCATCTCTGTCTGATCGAGTTCATACTTCAGGAATCATCAGATTCCTCATTTTTCGAAGGCTTCTTTGCCTGATTCGTAGGTGCTTGGTACGTATATTGTTTCTTTTTTCTCTTGCTTTCCTATTCCTGTCTCTGCACTTTTTTCTTCTGTACTAGTTCATGTTCATGTGTTTTCAGTGAGTGCTTTTTCTTTGCTTATGGTAGGTATTTTGGTTGGTGTTTTGTTGAATTGTACCAATGCTGATAAATCTTCATCTTTTTTGATCAATGCGAAGAAGTCGTCTTTGTGTTTTGGTATAAATGGATGTTCTGATGGTTTGAATGTATCAGGACCATCTATCACTTGATTGAGATAATGTTCTAATTCTTCAAGATCTTTTGCTACCATCTCTTTTTTGCTTGCGTCCAATGATAGCTTATCTAAAATACTATATCATGTATTGTATTTTTTGAGTGCGTTGAGCATCTTTTTAGCATCTTTTTTATCATTGATGATGATTTCGTAGTATGGTGCTGTTATGATTGCTTCTTTGTTGGTGATAGCATTTCTTGTCGCTATGAAATCAGGTTCTTCGTCAGCTATCTCTTTGAGCCGTACACCGATGGTCATCAGAGTTTGTTTCATATCATATCCATTGATATCATCCATGACTATATCTCTGATTTCCTTTTTACCATTTGCTGTTTCTCGGTCTATGGTGTATTTCTTGTTTTGATGTTGTTCGAGCATTTCTATACTTTTTTTCATTCTGTAGAGTCTGTCGATACGATCCTGTACTTGTGAGATATATGCTTTTCGAAGGTTTCTTTCTATCTTGTCTGATTTCGTTACCGTTTGTGCATATTCTTTTTGTTGTTCCAGGTAGAGGAGATTCCTTGAAAGGATAGTTTTGATGGATTCTATGTCAGTAATTTTTTCTATGTTTTTGTTCTGTTCTTCGATTTTTTTCTTGAGAACATTGAGTTCTTCTTGTGTGGAACTTTTGTAATAATCGATTTCCAATCCTTGTGCATCGATATAGATTTCTTGTTCCACTTCGTTTTGTTCTTTGGTTTCCTTTTCTTTGCAATAGTTTCTGATAAATGTCTCTATATTTGCTTCGTTTATGGAAAACTTATTTTGACCGTCGATATTGAAGATATATCTTTGTCCTCAGCTTCCATCGTTTTTCAAATCCCTTTTTATCTTTAATCTTGGATTATCAAAAATATTTTCGATACGATTGAGTATGAGTTTATTTTTGAATTCTTCATACGAACTAACAAAATTAGCTCTGTCTCATGCTTCTGCCTGTTCTACTTTGATTGTTTTGATTGCTTCCATCTCAGAAGTTGGGATAAAAATTTCTTTTTTCTAAGTATATCCACACTATCAAGAAATACCAAAAAATTTGTACTAAATAAAAAAATAGGGTTGACAAAACCTTTATTTTTTATTTAATTTGTATTTTATGATAGGATTTAGTTTAGAGAAAGCTCTTTTTTGAGGGTATTTTCTAATTCTATCGCTTTTTCTGGAGCTAATTTTTCTGTGAGTTGATAATATTCGGAGATGTTAGTCAGTAGTTTAATGAATTCTTGTTTGTCAATTGCTATATTGTCATGATATTTTGGTAGAAGTTTTTTGATGTATGTGATATATTTGGTGAGGTATACTTCTCCATCGAATGTTCGGATATCTTGATAGAAGTGATCTAATTCTAATTCTTTGATTTCTCCCTGATAAAATGGCGTAAACATGCCGGCTATAATCTTGGTATTTGCATTTTTTCTTAGGTGTACAAGATCTGTTTCTTCGTTTTTTGTTTTGAAAAAGGTATGGTATATCTGTTTTATGATGGTATCATTTTTGATATCTCTCAGTAAGAATGCAAGAAATTTGGCGAATTTATCATTGATTGCTTTATCTTTTTTGATTTCCTGACCTACTTGTTGTGCTTTTTTTTGATTATCTTGAACTCTCCTGACTGCTTCTTCGGTCACTCTATTCATATCCTCTCTCATCTCTCATCCTCCTGTCAGCTCATCAAATCCTATGTTTCCTGTTTCATTTGCCATGATTTTCTTCTAGTGGTAAAATTTGCTTGCAGATGCTTGGAAATGTATGTTTTTGTTCTTGAAATTCAACAGCAATTGTATATATCATCACCACACGATTTTTTTGTTATGCTGAAAATGGTGAGGTGGATGAGTGGTTGAAATCAGCTCGCTGCTAATGAGTCAGGCGGTAACACGCCTCGCGGGTTCGAATCCCGCCCTCACCGAATGTTATGGCACTGTAGCTCAGCTGGTTAGAGCGCGTCTCTCATAAGGACGAGGTCGGCGGTTCAAGTCTGCCCAGTGCTAAATATGATTACCGTCATTCCATATACTTTATTTCCTATCTATTCTCATGGCAAAGAAAAAATGATGAAGAATTGTTGTGGCTATGCAATGCAAAGAATGTGGCAGAACCAATTATCACACTAGTATCAATAAGGCTACCACTCAAAAATTGGAATTGAAAAAGTATTGCAAACAGGACAAGAAGAAAACCTCTCATGTATCGAGAGAAAAATTGAAATAATCTTTTTATTTCATACCGATGAGTCGGTACATTTTCGACGTCATAAAAATTCAAGCATATTGTTGTATTTTTGTTGCGTCTCAAATACCTTTTAGATTTTTTTATCACCACACATGTTAGTTATCAGACTTTCCAGACATGGAAGAAAAAATCTCCCTATGTATAGAGTTGTGCTTTCTGAACACACTAGGCCAGTCAAATTTTGATATAAGGAAGTTTTATGATCTTATGATCCTGTTAAACACCTCTTGGATGTACAAGTTGATGTTATCCTTGATCGAATCAAAAAATGAGCTAAACCATCAGAAAGATTAGCCAAGCTTCTTTTGAAAGAGACAAAAAACGATATTTTCAATAAATTCATTGAATATAGGGAGAGAAAAGGCAAAACCAAGAAAGAAGAGAAAAAATAATCTTTTTATCTTGTTGCATTATTTTCATGAACGCTGTCTATACCAATGCAAGTTTTCAGAATGTCATCTTGACGGTTTTGGCTATTATCGTTATCATCGTACTTCTTGGTTGTGTCTATACCTTTGTACGCGCCATCATCCTTTTTATGTTTGCTCATGGTAAGGAAGAAAACAAGAAGAAATGACGAAATAGTATCAGATTTATGATTATAGGTGTTATATTGACTATTCTTCTCTTGATCATGGTACCTGTGGTATTGAAACGAATGAAAGTGCCTGAATATGATACTTACAAAACGACAAATATCTTCAATAGAGTAGGGCAGTTGGTTAATGGACTCTTTAATCTCTGAGATATTATCAAACAGAGTCAGCAAGATAGCCAATATCGTGGTAATCTTTATTATAATATCGATTCCTCAACTACTCCTGCACCTATCACCAATGATGTCTATAATCTCTAAGTATCATCCTGGTGTAGATTTATTTGAAAATGTGCTATAAATCATTACCATTTGTGATATCTTTCTTTTACTATTTTCTTCTTTGAGATGCACAAAAAATTCAACATCTCTCAAAACGTTGCGAGATTTGTTCAGAAGTTCTGAAGATTCACTAAACATCAGAAAGTATTTGTGCTTTATCTTTGGGCTCTTGCATTCTTTTTGGGAGTATTACCATTGATCAAGATTTCTCCAGTAAATGATGTGTCTCATTCTGTCTGGCTTTTTAATGGTCATCTCTTCAAAAGCTTGTTTATTATCTTGGTAAGCATGATTGTGTTGTTGAGCTGGAATATGAGCTTTAAATTTAAGAATTTTATCATAGGATATTTCTGATTCAAAGAAAATGATTCGCTCTTTAATTTCGGATTTCTTCGGATTATTGCAACAGTGTTTCTCGGTATTGGTGATGCTATCAGTGTTGTAGGGACAAGCACTCAGACTATCAAAGTAACATGATCATATTATTTCATACAGCTTTTTTTGCTTCTTGGACTTGTTCTTACCTTGATTTCTGTTTTGAAGCATGCAAAAGAGAATGCAAATAAGACGAGGATTGTTAATATAGTTGATGAAGATGCTCTCAAAGAAATCCAACATAAAAAATCATTTAAGGGACTGTTTGATGAAGAAGATTGAGAGGAACAATCCAAAGATCATCATCATGTCATTCATCATGAACATACTCAAGAATAATATCATATATCATTACTACAACAGTATCCTTGTGAATACTATTTATCTTCTTATTTTTTTCTTATGAAAGTAGCTATCAAAAGTTCTTGTATCGGTTGTGGTATGTGTCAAGCTATTGCTGGTGAACATTTTAAAGTGGTAGGCATCCCAGCTGTAGTCATCAAGCAACCATCGACTCCAGAAGAACAAAAATTGTGCCAGGATGCGATTAATAGTTGTCCTGCACAAGCTATCTATGATGAAGAGGCGGTCAAAATGGCTGCATAATACTCTCTATATTATTATCTCTTACAGTATTATTATCTCTTACAGTATACTGAAATCAACAATCCATGGTGAAGAAAATTTGTATTGGATTGTTTTTTTCTTATCTCGTAGCACCGCTCTGATTTGATCATTGTTTGTTAGATCACTTGCAAAGTCTCCAAATTGACATGGACATTGATTACATGTCGTTGGTTTGACTATTAGGGTATCGTTGGTTATCCCAATCAATGGTGCAAGTTGCTGATCGCATCCTATCTCTTGTCCAACTTCCGGACATCCGTCTTCATCAGTAATTCCATTCCATGTTTCCTGGATGTTAGGGCAGAGGTCTGTGGTATCAGGTATACCATCACCATCAGTGTCTAGTATTTTATTTGTTCAGACGTTACGTGTTTCTTGGATATCGCCAATGCCATCTTGATTGAGATCAAGTTGATCAGGATTGGCATTGAATGGAGCGTTGTCTAGTGAACAAATTCATTGATAATGTTTTGCCAATATCTCTTGATTGATATTTGCGTTTGGTTTATTTGGGTCGCTTTCGTAGGAACAATTCTTGTTTTCCGTATTGATAAGTCCAAGTAAATTTGGTATATCATCTCCATCAATATCGCTATCGCAGATATCAGGTATATTGTCTTTATCAAGATCACATGCATATATTTTGTTCAGGGTATTCTGTATTTTTCCATTCAGACAGATATCGGTTCCTTGTATGGCTATGGTTGCTTGATTTTTGAGATAGGTGCATTGATCGATATACATACTATCTTGTGGTGTCAGAATTCCATTTTTTTGATAGGTATGTGTGAATAGATTTGGCATTTTTTCTGTTCAGGGTTTTGTCTGTAAGCTACCATCAGAAAACTCCATTACTTGATTGATTGGTGTTTTGAGGAGATTTCCTATGATATGAGCAGAAAAATTTATTTTCCCTCATATGGAGGTTATCAGTGTGTCTGGTGTCATTAGTAATGCATATGATGCAAATACCGATTTATCGATGATATTGAGTGTGAGCATATTGGTTAATTTTTTGCCATCAGTCAGTGTGATTGTTTGTGTAATCACACGTTTCCCTGCTTTGGTATATGTATGTTCGATGGTTAATGTAGTGTTTACTTGTTTTGTCTCATCTCCGAAATCTCGTTCTACTTTCATAATATCATCTTGCTTGATATTGTAAGTATCTGTATTCAAAAGAACTTTTTGATTGATTTCTGGATTCCCTACACTGCTTTTGAGGATTGCTCATCTTCCTTCACCTACACCTATCGTGAAATAACTGATACCCATCAATTCGTTGTTCCTATATCCTTTGACTATTACTGGATTTTCACCTGGGTATGTAAATATTCTTTGTATACTTTCTTGTGGAGCTTTTTTGATTTTGATATTTTCTTTTGCAAAATATCGTTCGATCTCATCGAATGTTCCTACTAGCGAAGCTGAAAGTGTAGTTTCTACATCTGAAGCTCCTCCTATGCGGCTTGCTCTTGTCTGTAATGCTTTATCATCATTTCTTTGCCCTCCTACAATTACTATTATTTGTGCTTGGGCATCGGTAGTGCTTCCTTTTGCTGTTGCTTGTATGTTGTACATTCCTGGCGAAAGAAATGTATGAGTGATTTCTCTGCCATTTCCTTGTGTTCCATCTCCGAAATCTCGATGTACTTCATATACTATTCCTGTCGTTTTTGCTATAAATGTCGTTGTCAACGGTGCAATTCCTTCTAGCTTATCTAGTGTGATATATATCCCTATCTCATTGCCTATATCTTGACATGCATTTCAGATATTATCATTGTTTGTGTCTTCTTGATCCGTATTGATTATAAACAAACAATTATCAATATCTTTTGTTCGTTTGGAAATATCTATTTTGCCTTGATCGTCGACAATGCCTATCGGATTTTTGATATCATCACCGTCAATATCATCATCGCAGACATCACCGATATTATCGTTGTCGGTATCTCTTTGATGGGGATTGTAGGTATTTGGACACTTGTCTTTTGTATTTTCAATACTATCACAATCATAATCATTGTTGAAAGCACAATTTACTTTGTCATTAAGATGAAAGAGCGTCTGGAGTACGGTTTTCCCATCAATGTTTTTATCAATATTTTTTCGTAGTGATTGGTCGATATCGATGATATTTTGATTGGCAAGAAGATTGAGTTCGGCGACAGGCCGGTATCCTTCTTTGATTTTTCCTATTTCTTTCATGTTGCATGCGTTGAGATTGAACATGCAGTATTTGAGATAGAGATTTACTTCTTCCTTATTTTGGAGTGCACAGATATTTTCACATTCTTTACTTCTTTTGCTTAGTATTGTTTTGTCATTGCTGGTAAAGTTTTTTGCTTCATAACTATCGGCCTTTAGATTGTTCACTCGTTTATCTACATTTTTTCGGTTGAGGTTAAGATCTTTGGCGATATATTTTGCTATAATGTTTATTACGACTTGCAAAAATTCTGCTGTTGTTGTATCCTTAGTTCCACAAAATTTTCCTCAGCAGACGGGGCTTGTTGCTTTGGGGTATCCTCTCATGTAGCTATTATCTCCTACATATGCTATACAGTAATAGTAGGAAAGATTATTATATATTCATCAGCGATAGCTGATGTCTGCGAAATCTTTTCCTGGTTGTGCAGTGAATTGAGACCAAAAGCTTTGCACATATTTGTTCATCATTTCTTGGTCGGGATTGATACAATCTTTACATTCTACGATATTCAATAATCTTGCAAGATCATAACGTGATATGCTGCTTTGCGATTCTATCTTCTTCACATCTATTCCCATCATATTTAATTGATTAGAAAAATCTTCGTAGGCAGCGAATGTCGACATTCATAGCAGGAGTATCGATGAACATATCCGTCAGAAATATTTCTTCATATATTTGTTTTTATTTTAAAAGAGCATTTCTGATATATCGATTATATCTAAAATCATTTTTTTTGCAATTAATTTGCTTGTATCTTTCGTACAATTTTTCTTGTAAACACACTATAAAAAAATAGGATTGGAGTAGCTGGTTTTTTTTATTTTTTTGCAGGTTCTCATGAAGTTGATTGTCGTTACCGGTGGGGTCATGTCGTGACTCGGGAAGGGTATTACTGCAGCTTCTATTTGAAGACTTATGAAAGCTTCAGGCCGTTCGGTGACGATGATGAAACTGGATCCATATCTTCAGATTGATGCTGGTACGATGTCGCCATTTGAACATGGAGAGACCTTTGTGACCAAGGATGGCTTTGAAACGGATCTGGATTTGGGACATTATGAGAGATTTATCGATGAGGAATTGACAAAAGATAGTAGCATGACTACTGGACAGATCTATCTTTCTGTGATCCAACAGGAAAGGGAAGGTAAATTTCTCGGGCAGACGGTCCAAGTCATTCCTCATGTAACTAATGAAATCAAATCAAGGATCTATAAGGTTGCTGAAGGCAAAGATGTCACTATTATAGAGATCTGATGAACGGTTTGAGATATAGAATGACCACATTTCATAGAGGCAGTGAGGCAACTTAGATGGGAATTTGGTAAAAAAAATGTTCTTTTTGTTCATGTGGTTCCTATCATATATGTTTCCACATCTGGTGAGATGAAGACTAAGGCGTTGCAGCATTCTGTTATCAAATTGAGAGAACTTGGTATCCATGCAAGCATCCTTGTTTGTAGGACTACATGACCCTTGACTCCGGAAGTCAAAAAAAAGATAGCTATGTTTTCTGATTTGGATGATGACTGTATCATAGAAGCCAGAGACCAGAAAAGTATCTATAGCGTACCATTGGCGTTCTGTGAACAAAAACTTCATGATATCATCTCCAATAGATTCCGATGAACATCTGTTCCTTGTGATTTGAAGGATCGATCTGATTGTGTCTATTCATTGCTTCATCCTGATTATGAAGTGAATGTTGCTATTGCTGGCAAATATACTACACTGGATGATTCTTATATCAGTGTTGTGGAAGCATTGAAGCATGCATGAGCATTTTATAAGACAAAAGTGAATATTCATCGATTGAATACTGAGAAACTTGAAAACAAGGATCGGGAATCTGTGCTCAAACAATTTCTTGATGAAAAGCATATTCATGGTATTCTCGTTCCTGGGTGATTTGGTAGCAGGGGAATAGAAGGCATGATCAATGTTGCTGATTATGCTAGAAGGAATACTATCCCATATTTTGGTATCTGTCTTGGAATGCAGATTATGATTATTGCATTTGCGAGACATGTCTGTGGACTCAAGGATGCACATTCTACAGAGTTTGATGAAAAGACTTCTGTTCCGGTTATTGATTTGATCGAAAATCAGAAAACTATTACTACCAAATGAGGAACAATGAGATTGGGTGATTATCCTGCAGTATTGAAACCAAAAACAAAAATATACGAGGTATATGGCGAGCAATATGTTATCGAAAGACATAGACATAGATATGAGGTAAATCCAAACTATCATCAGACATTGACTGCACATGGTATGACATTCTCCTGAATGTCGCCTGATGGTACATTAGTCGAATTTGCTGAATTGTCTAATTATCCGTGTTATATCTGAACGCAAGCTCATCCTGAATTTAAATCAAGATTACAGAGACCACATCCTATGTTTCTTGCTTTGGTGAAGGCATCCTTGGAAGTAGTATTCTCCAAGAAATAATTTTATTTTTTTCGTAGTATTGCAGTTATGTTTACATTGTACGATAATTTGAAAGATTTTTTGCAATGAACTGATTTGACTGGCAAGAAGCCTGCTTTTTTGGAACATTTGCTAAAAAAGATCGATGAACATATTGCAAACAAGGGGAAGATCTTGTTGCTGACATTGACGAAAAAATCTTCTGAAGAAATAACGAATTTTCTTGTATCAAAATGATATAAAGCTTTTTATTTGCATAGTGAAATTGCTACGATCGATCGTTGGGAGATTATCAAAAAACTTAGGACTTGAGTGATTGATATTATTGTTGGTGTTAATTTATTAAGAGAAGGGATAGATTTGCCTGAAGTGACATTGCTTGCAATACTTGATGCAGATAAGGAATGATTTCTTCGTTCTACTACATCATTGATTCAAATTATCTGACGTGCATCGAGAAATCCTGAGAGTGAAGTTGTGCTTTATGCTGATATGTTTACAGAATCGATGATCAAGGCGTTGTGGGAAACTTATCGTCGTCGTAGCATTCAAGCGTCTTTTAATCAACAACATGGCATTATTCCTAAAAAGGCAGAGTCGAATATCAAGTGATTGGATGTCGTCAAAACTGATGAGGTGCTTGCTCAATGATTTGATAAGCTGACCAGATGAAAAGTCAAAAAGCTTAAGAGAATGACCAAATCAGAGAAAGAAATTATTTTGAAGGATTTGAAAAAGCAGCTGGATGATGCTATAGCTGCTTGGGAATTTGAACAAGCCGCTGTGATACGCGACCAGATCAAAGAGATACGTTGAGAATAATTATTCTTCTGCGGTGAGTGTAATATGAGGATACGGGATAGTGATTCCGTATTTTTTTAATGTGTTTCCTATGATTGGTTTGAGTTCTCTTGCTATTACAACTGGTGATTTTACTTTTGGATTGATAAAAAATACTGTTTTGATTTGTAATCATCTGGTATCAAAATTTTCTATTCGTGTATTGGTGTATTCTTTGTACAATACATTTTTGTGGCTATTGATGGTTTCTATCATAATTTTTTTGATTTGTGGTATATGTACATGACGTGGTACTGTGAAGAGAATCTCTCCTCTGATGAGTGGTTCAGATTTGTATGTTTTGATGGGTGTCTTCGCCAGAATACTGTTTGGTATAATTACTCTTTTCTTTTCATATGTCCTTATGACGGTGTATCTTATATTGAGATTTTCTACTGATCATACCATCTTTAGACTTCATAACAATTGTACATAATCGCCGAGCTTGATTTTTTTGTTGGTAATGATCATAATGCCTGCAATCATATTTCCTATCGTCGTTTCCATAGCAAATCAAAGACTTAATGATATACCTCCCATGATGATTGCAGTATCAAATCCTATAACCTGGAATACTGCAAGGATGAGAAATATGATTAGCATGATGAAAATGAATTTCCCTACTAGGTTGGAAGTTCTTTTTGCATATATGTCTGCTTGGAGAGTGTTTGCTTCTATTCTTTTTTTTATCTTTTCAACTATTCGTTGAATGAGTATATATCCTGCAACAAACACTCATATTGCTAAAAGTGCTTTGAGTAGCATCGACACTCAATTCTCTCTGATGTAGATTATGATATTTGTTAGGATGTTTTCTTGCATTATATGATGATAGGTAAAGCTATTCGGATAGTTTCTTCTCTATAAATGCTTTGTCTTCTGATGTTTCAAAGGTTAGTGTTGTCATAGTATATGGGATGCTTATATTATTTGCTACAAATACATCATTGATTTTTTCGTAGATATGTCCTTTGATCATTTCTGGTAGCAGACCGCAGTTTGGATCATAGGATATGAAGGCTTTAAATTCTATACTACTATCGAGATAATCATTGAGAAATACTTTTGTGTTTTCTTTTTCTTTGATAAAATCAAAACTATTTACAGTATCTTTTATCAGCTGAATCACGAGATTGATGTCGCTATCATAATGCGCTCGAAATGGAATCATCATTTTTACCAGAGGTTCAGAACTATAGGTTTTGATAGGCGTGGAAATGAGTGTAATATTTGGTATTATTACTTGTCTTAGGTCGATGGTTCTGATAATAGTGTATCTGATGGTAATTTCTTCGATTTTTCATCGATATACTTGATCAGCTTGTACTTCGATGATATCTCATAATTTAAATTCTTTGGTATAGAGGATCATGATTCCTGCAACCATATTTCCAAGAATTTCCTTGAAAGCCAGACCTACTCAGAAAGAGATACCTCAGACGATGAGTCCGACATTGAATCCCACTATCTCAAATCCAATGAAAAATGAGAAAATCACTAGGATATAAAATGCTATATCATGCATAAGTTTTGCAATTTTTTCTGCTTGTTTATTATTGGGGTCTGCATTTCTAAGAATATTCCTTCTGACTATTCCTGCAATGAGTTTGGACATCATCAAGAGAAAAATGATGACTGCTATTGCTCCAAGTATTTTTAGCCCATAGGAAACAACTGCACTATTCATAAAATTTTGTAATGCACTTGGTTCTGTTGCTGTTGCTTGTGTATTCATCGATGAGTATGATGGTATAAAACATACATACATTATATACTCGGACCTAGATTTTTCAAAAATAACTCATCAAAATTATCTAAAATCATTGCCTAATGATATAAAAAGTTATGTAATATGGGTTATAGTATTGAAAACCCTTGTAAATTTTGTACCATCGGTCTTGCATAGATTTTTTTATTTGCTTATGCACCCAAATGAATTTCAAAAACAATGCTGTCCCTCCTTCCAAAAAACCATTATTTCCTTGATATGGAAATGAATACATGATGCCTCAGCATCCGAGGAGATCAGTTTCGTTGCTTACGTTGTTTATTGTTATTATTTGTACGTTTGCTCTTACCGTTTTTCTGTTTAAAAATTTCGATCGTATCAGTCAACGATTCTCTTCTTCTATAGAATCTTCTACCTGATGATTGGTTGTTGGTCAAGACGTTAATCTTTCTGGTATGCTTAATAATGACGGTGATCTCATTGTCTATACTCATACACTTACTTTAGCTGATGCTACCATAGTTTGATTGAAGAGTAGAACCTTGGATATGAATATTTATAGTGGGATGGTTGATGTCCAATGAACCGTTGAAAGAGAATATAATAATATGTTTATCATTGAAGTTACCTCGATTTCATGAGCATTAGCGAGTACATGAACTACGTGAGCTGATCTTTGATCTGGAGGCGGAATGTATATTTCTCAAGCGTGAATCTATCTCCCTCCGGAATTTAATCAGAAATATACTTTGCTCAATCAGTGAGAAAATGGTATTTTGAAAATGCAAAATCTTATGACCAATCAGATCGTGATGATTTCCTATTTTGCTTGCAAGAAGAGTGATCCGAACAAAAATTGTTCACAGCTTCAGCAAAATATCTGATCTAGTGCTGAAAAGATTGTAAGCACTTCAAATGGTCTTAAACTCTATAAATTAGAGGGTGTTACTTCACGATTTTTTACTAATGATGATCTCTATGGTTATTTCATCAATGATGTTTCAGAAGATGAAGTGGTTGCTGCTGCAAATGCTATCATACTGCCTACGGATTCTTATCTTCAACATACTCGAGTATCAAAACTTCAATCACTTTGTACCGATGGTGTAACTTCACTTATGCAGATTGTGAAACATTCACTTGCTGTCGATGTGAATGGTCTTGTGATGAATATGGAATGACCTACTGCTGATGGTTCTGCAACCTGTAAAGTCTTTGTAGATCCATCACAAGCTGCAGGAGGAGCCAAAATCAGTTATATCTCCAATACGACAAATCCGTTAGATACGCTTACAACAACTACGACTACATCATCTGCTATAACACTTGATCCTTCAGTGAAACAATTTCCTATCAATCTCGAAAAAGCATTGACGTTTACATCGAGTAGGGGATATTCTATCGTCTTTCCATCTAGTAATATTTCGTATGAATCTATAAATGTAGATGAAAGTTTAGATTTGCCTGGTGTTCGTTGCTCTACTCAGATGGATATTATCAAATATTCCGATAAGGCAATGATTCATAATACTCCTGCAGTGAGTATTTATACGTGTAACATCAAGGGTACATTAAATAATCTCGGCAATAGCATGATCCAGAAAGAAGCAGCGAATGGTATGAAATTTCTTATCAAGATTAATGATGCTGCTTGGGTAGATTTTGCCAATAATATACAGATTAATTAATTCAAATAATTTCTTTGAAAAAAATCCGCCGAAGGCGGAGTATAGTTGTTTGCATTTATAGAGATTATATAGACGTTTTTATATCTTTGTCTGTAGTTATTTTTGTTGTTTTTTGTTTTTTCTTTCGCTGGTTTTTAATGTTCAGCTATTTCTTCTTTCGCTGGTGTTGAATATTCGGCTATTCTTTCTTCATAGACGGTTGGAGGATTGACTCCTATGATCCTATCTACCACTTGTCCATTTTTTATGAAATAGACTACTGGAATAGAGGAAACTTGGAATGCTCCTGCAAGCTCTTGCTGTTCTTCGACGTTAACTTTCGCTATCTTTACGTTGGTATACTTTTCTGCTAACTGATCGATGACCGGTCACAGCATCCTGCATGGTCCGCATCGTGATGCTCGGAAATCTACTACTGATAATCCTTTGTATTCGAGAATTTCTTTTTTGAAATGATCTGTGTTTTCGATGTGAATAGTGCTCATTACTATGATGATTAATAATAAAAAATGAATGATAATATTTTTTTTGTTTTTTTTATGAATTATTGTTGTTGTAGGTATTGTTGTACTTCAAGAGCAGCCATACATCAGCTGGCTGCCGAAGTAATAGCTTGTCTGTATTTTTTATCTGCTACGTCGCCGGCTGCAAATACTCCTTCTATATTTGTTGCTGTATGGACAGGAGCATGTTTTGTAATGATATATCCATCTTGATCGGTTGCAATCTGTCCGTTGAGAAAGTCTGTATTAGGTTTATGTCCGATAGCATAGAATAGTCCTCAGCATTCGATGATAGATTCTTCGTTTGTCTGATTATTGATGACTTTGAGTCCAGTCAATTGTTTGTCGTCGCCCAGTGCTTCTTTTGCTTCAGTAAATCGTCTGAATTCTATCTTTTCGTTGGCTTTTGCTCTATCCTGCATCACTTGCGATGCTCTGAGTTTATCGCTTCTGACTAGAATGATTACTTTGGATGCAAAATGTGTTAGATGGATGGCTTCTTCCATAGCAACATCTCCTCATCATATTACTACTAGTACCTTATTTCTAAATATTGGTAGTGCTCATTCGCAGATTGCACATGCAGAAATTCATTTTTGTCGGTATTCTTTTTCTCCTGGTATTCCTAAACGTTTTGCTATTGCTCCGGTTGCTATGATGACGGATTTTGCTTCATATACTTCATTCCCACTGAATACTTTTAATGGTTCACTGCTGAAATCTACTTTGTCTATTGTTTTGGTTTCTATTCTTGTTCCACAATTGATCGCTTGTTCTCTCATTCTTGCCATCAATTCTATTCCTTCAATACCTTCAGGTCGTCCGGGGAAGTTCTCTACTTTGGTTGTAGTAGTGAGTTGTCCTCCTGCCGCAACACCTCCTGCCATAAATCCTTCGAACATGAGTGGTTTGAGATTTGCTCTTGCAGTATAGATAGCTGCGGTATGACCTGCAGGACCTGATCCTATAATGATAACATTTTCCATGATACTTTTTTGCTAAATAAAATACTGTAAACGAGTGTGTATGTATTTTTTTGTGTTTTTCAACTATATACTTTGTAAATCACTCCCCAAAATTTATAAAATTATCTATAATATATATTATATCATAAAAAAATGACTTGTAAATATTCTAAAAATTTCTATATAGGTGCTATTACCAATAAACATTTTATTATGAGTTTTACAAAAAACATTTTGATTGTTGACGACAATAGTGATGATCAAGCATTGATTTGTCGTATGTTCAAAAGGAGTAATCTTTCTTTTATTCCTACGTACGCTTCTTCGCTTGATGAGGCACGTCAAAAACTCTATGAACGAAAGTTTGATGTCATTACCTTGGATGGTATCCTTTCTTCATTTCCTTTTGAAGAGTTTGGATATCAACTTATCTCTGATATTCGTAAGAGCAACTCCAGAAATGCTGTAATTATTATGTTTTCTGGGGATCCTGCTTTTTTGGAGCAAGGATTGTATAATGGTGTTGATTATGTCTATTCCAAGGAACTTTTTACTATGAATATGCGTTTTGATGAAGACTTTAAGCTGGTACCGGTTTTGGTATCACAATGAAAAATCTCTTTTTGTCTCTAAAAAAATCTGTGGTTTTCCGCAGATTTTTTTTTGACAATGACATATATTTTCTTATAATGTCTGTATATTTATTTTTCCTGAAATGTTCTATGAAGGTAGTCTATCCCAAAAATATCAAAAAAGGTCTCTTGGCATGAATGACCTTTAGTATCGGACCATTGACCATCAATGTTGTTCAGATGTTTGTTCTTGCAGTCGGCGTGGCGCTTGCATTGGCTGCGTTCAATGGATTTTCCAAATCTTGATCTAAGGCTGTAGGGATACTGTTTGCTATTATTATCATCATTATCTTCATTATTATTGCGTTTTTTAAAGTTTCTGAATTGTGACTTATTGCTTATATTGCAAAGATGGTTAGAAATAGCTTTTTTGACGTCAAAAAGAAATATCAGGTGAACTATGATAAGAAGAATCCTATGGATATCATAGTTGAAGAAGCCAAAACTCAAGAAGAAAAACAGATTATCGAACAAAAGGAAAATAAGTTTGATAAACAGATTCTTGCTGATATAGAGAAGAAGTGATTGATTTAATATCTGATTCTTTGTATGATATTTTCATTGTCTTGAATACGAATCAGTCTATTTTTGCTTGCTCTCTGCGGCGTGTTTTTCTTTTTTAATCGGAAACCGAAATTTATTGTTCCGGTTGCTTATCTTAGATACCAATATTGGCGAGTGTACAATATCCTACTTGGGATAATTTTATGTTCGGTTGTGTTGCTTCCTCTTCGTATTTCTTTTGTGAGTGATACACATGTCGTGACCGAAAAGAATCTTCCTATTCAGATTGTTCTTGATGTTTCTTTGTCTATGGCTGCAAATGATATTCAGCCAAGCAGATTCGATGCTGCCAAACATTCTTTGATTTCTCTTGTCCAACAATTGGATGGTTACTATATCTCGTTGATTACTTTTTCATGAAAGCCTTTTGTTTTTGTACCATTTTCATCTTCATCATCCGCTATTGTACAGAAATTACATGCTATGAATCTTGGTGATTTTCCTCCTGTTCCCGAATTTCTTTGAACAGCGATTGGTGATGCACTTCTCCTTGGTGTCAACAATCTTCAGCAGTTTGTTGATCAAGAAACATATAAACCATGAATAGTTATTTTGATTACTGATGGTGATTCAAATATAGGATTTGATCCAGCGCAGGTGATCAAATATTATCAAAAGGTCCATGTCCCAATATTTGTACTTGGTGTCTGACAGGCTGATTTTGTTGTTGGTCTTGATACGTGGAATGATAAGGTTACCACAACAATTAATCTCTGATTACTTCAACAGCTCGCTGATAAGACGTGAGGCAAGTTTTCTAGGGTTCTTGGGAAGCAGTCGTTCGATGAATTTTTCTCTGAACTTCTGGAAACTATTGAAACTCAGCAACAGCAAAAGATCCAAAATACTTTTTGGGAACTCAATACATATCTGATCTATCTTCTTATTATCGTTCTTTTTTGACTTTTGGCTTTTAGACTTTATCTTCTTTTTCACTGACAAAAGAAGTTGTAATAAAAAAATTGAAAACTCTTAGTATTTTCATATATTCTCATCATCTTTATTTATTTGCATTATTCATGAAAAAGATAGCGCTCTTCATTATCGTTTGTAGTTTGTTCCTTCCGCTTGTTGGTTTTGCTCAGGATAATAGTCGATGAAAATATAGCGGTAATCCTATCCAGATTTTAGATGCTGTTGTCAGTGAAGCTAATGATGACTATAAAATTCAACAGACTGCGTTGGATGCGGCTACCGATAAACAAGGTGCATATGCAAGTCAGTATAAGATAGCAAATACCTTAGATCGGTTTAGGAACAATATCAATCCATACCTTCAATGGGCTGTATATATTTGACTTTCTGCTGCCGTTATTTTGCTCATCTACAATGGATTTTTGATGGTTACCAATGCTGTGCATAAGGAATGAGAAACCGCAAAAATCAAAAAAAATATTATCAATATTGTCATAGGAGTTATTATTCTGACATGATTTTATTTTATTATTAGACTTACGGTCTCTATCATCAACTCTATTTTTGGTGGATATGGTGGAGATACTGGATTTTAAATACAGCATTTAAACTTTAAAATTTAGAAATATGCATATGCTTAAGAAAGTGATACTTACCATTACGTTGCTTGTCATAGGATGATGAACTGTTTTTGCTGTTGCACCATCCTTTCAAAATAATTTTGCTAACTATCTTACCGATGCTACACCGGATAAGTATGGAAGAGTAGAAACTGTTTTCAATATCTGTATTGATAGAAATCTTTCTCTGATGGATAATATCAGAAATCTCTTTTATCCAAATCCTACTGCTGTTTCTGCATGCGGTTCTTATTCTCAATGATGACAGTTGTGGATTATTATCAGAGCATTATGATTTATTATTCTTTTTGTCTTTCTTGTAGTCACTGGAATCAATTTTATCATGAAAGCCAAGGAACCTGATGCTGCCAAAAAAGCATTTTCAAGCTTGATTTATATTCTCTATGGAGCTTTTCTCGTGTTTGGAGTGACACGAATTCTAGGTACTGTCTTGAATGTCGGTGATATCAAAGGAAGCGGTGATCTTGTTAATAGTGTCCAGAATAAATTATTCCTTCAGATATTATCATTTTTCAAGGTGCTCGCATTTTTTGCTGCTATCATTATGCTTGTCGTCTATGGATTCAGGATGATGTCTGCTATGGACAAATCTGACAAAGTCAAAATAGCCCAAAAATGAGCTATCAATGTCATCATTGCATTGGTAATGATCAAGGTGATCGATTATCTTTTTTATATAGCTCAGATGCCAGCATTTGGAGCCAAAGCTTCTGATATGATTGTTAATGTTGCCATCACGTTATGATGGATTTTGTGAGCTATATTTGTGCTTGCATTGTTTTATGCATGATATCTTTTGATTACCTCTTCCGGCAAGGAAGAAGCTATGAAAAAGGCGAAATCTGTCATCGTAAATATTTTCATCGTTACATTGGTGATATTTCTCTTTTTGCTCATTGTTTATCAAATATTCAACGAATTCGCATAATTGACATATACTCGATAGCCATTTTTCCTCTTGCAATTATTGTCTAAAATACTATATACTTATCCTAGGCCCGAGGAGGGACTGTTTTTTTTGCTCTTTGGCAGGAAAAATAGCTTGTTTTGCTCCCGTAGTTCAGTTGGATAGAACGACTCTCTCCTAAGGAGTAAACACAGGTTCGACTCCTGTCGGGGGTATAGAGAATGCAGAGTTTAGAATTTAGCAATTATTCCTACATTTGAACTCTAAGTTCTTAAGTAAGGCATTACCAAATACGGCTAAACACTGTTGGTTTTGTTTTACATCATCATCTTTTATTTTTTTAATCTTATTTTTACTATGCCAAAAAAAACAACAAAAGCTACTGAAGCTGAGTCATTTAAGCTTCATGACAATGACACGGGATCTGTAGAAGTACAGATTGGTATTCTTACCAATGAGATTACTGAATTGCAAAATCATCTCGCTACTCACAAGAAGGATTTTGATGCTAAAAGATCTTTGCTCAAAAAGGTTGCGAGAAGAAGAGCATTCCTTAAGTATTTGAAATCTAAGAAGTTGTCTACGTACAACAAGATATCAAAAGCAGTGAATGTTAAAGTATAATCTAATGCTCAAACGCTTAAACGTTTAACCGTTGAAGCGATTTTTGAAAGCATATTTTTATTTTTCTAACGTTTTATATTACTAATGACTACTACAAATATCACAGAGCAATTGCGCTCTGGTCAAATATTCGTTCCTGTAATCAAGGAGTGACAGAAAGTGAAAGGAACTGTTCTCAAAGTCATTGAAAATGGTGTGCTTGTGGATTGTGACAATAATGCATTCACATGAGTTATTTTATCAAAGGAAGTGAAGGAACTTGAAAGGTCAGGATATGACTTAGAGCCAGGAAGAGAAATCGAAGTTGAGATCGTAAATACCAATATCAGACATGAAGATGGTCACTATATCGTTTCTATCACTAAACTTCTTCAATATGATGTATGGAAATCTATTATCAAGAAATTTGAGGCTGATGACATCATTACGGTTATCCCTACTGAAGCCAATCTGGGATGATTGCTGGTCGATATGCATGGTATCAAGTGATTTGTCCCATTATCTCAATTAGCTCCTATCCATTATCCTAGGGTAGAGGATGGAGATCAGGAAGTTATCTTCGAAAAGCTTTTGGAGCTTATCGGAAAGGAATTGAAGGTCAGAATTATCAATATCGATGAAGAGGAAAAAAGAATTGTCTTATCAGAAAGAGAAGCATTGAAAGAGGAAAGAGAAAATATTTTGAAGGATCTTGAGGTCGGAAAGGTGTATGATGGAGTTATCAGCGGACTTTCTTCTTATGGATTATTTGTTACGATCGGAGGAACTGTTGAAGGATTGGTTCATATTTCTGAAATTACCTATGGACACGTCAATAATATTGAGAAGCTTGGAAAAATCGGTGATAAGATTAGTGTCAAGGTTATTGGACTTGAGAATGGAAAAATTTCTTTATCAAGCAAGAAGTTGAAGGACGATCCATGGACTGAATTACCAAAGCATTACAAGGTCGGTGATATCATCGAGGGCGAGGTTATTAGGTTCGTTCCATATGGAGTGTTTGTCAGAGTGTTCCAAGATATTAATGGTCTCGTCCACTTAAGCGAGCTTTCTCAGAAGTCTATTCAAAATCCTAATGAAGTTGTAAGAATATGACAAATTGTTAAGACAAAAATTATTTTGCTGGATCCTAAGAATAGAAAGATTGGATTGAGTATGAAGGGCATCTGAGATGATACTGATGTTGCAGTAGAAAAAAAGGTAACCAAGCAATCTGTTGCTAACACACAGGAAGCTTCTGATACTGAAGTTGTTCAAGAACAATCTGTAAAAAAGTTTGAAGGCAAAGGATTAGCTGGTGTTGTCAAGAAACTTTCTGAGGAGAAACTTGAAGACAAAGCAAAGAGAATCACTGAGAAGCTTGAGAAGAATCCTGACAAAAAAGATAAAGTTGTCGAGAAAGAAAAAAAATCTTCTACAAAAAAAACAACCACCAAAAAGGTTGTCACAGATAAGGAAGAAAAACCAGCAAAAAAAACTACTACAAAAAAGACTACCAAAAAATAATACGTCTTGAGTATGTAGTTTAAGGATTGAAGATTGTAGTTTCTAGTCTAGATTTTTAATTCAACGAATACCGTATGTCTCCCGTCTCGGCGGGTAAGCCTGACTGCGGTATTTTTTTATCCATTGATTTTTGATATAATTTTTCTTAAAATGTCAAATAAACAAAAATATAAAAC
>CAZBWI010000007.1:0-7477 GCA_964495825.1 uncultured Candidatus Peribacteria bacterium
TTTCACACTCACAAGTGGCTATTTTTTCTATAGGGGTTTTTAGTAGTCATGAACTGGTTATAATGATAATTTAAACAGTTTCAACTACTCTAGACCCTTATTTTTAACTAAATTCATTTTTTATGCTTTGAAAGAAAGACAGCAATTTATCAGAGATACATTGGTTGCTCGTGGAAGTATCCCCGCATTAAATAAAAACGATATAGACAAAATTCAAATCCCCATCCCACCACTTCCAGTCCAAGAAGAAATTGTAAAAATCTTAGATACCTTCACGGAGCTAGAGGCGGAGCTAGAGGCGAGAAAAAAGCAGTATGAGTATTATAGGGATAGTTTATTGAGTTTTACAGATGATGAAGTGGAGTGGAAGACTCTTAAAGAAATAATGAAACGTAATAAGTGAACCACAATAACAGCAGGAGAAATGAGAGAATTAGATAAAAAAGATGGTATTGTAAAAATCTTTGCTGGATGAAAAACTTTTGCTATGGTAAATCCTGAAGATATCCCAGAAAAAGACATTCATAATGTACCATCAATTATTGTAAAATCTCGTTGAATTATTGAATTTGAATACTATGATAAACTGTTTAGCCATAAAAACGAGTTTTGGTCTTATTATAGCGATAATGAGAAAATTAATACAAAATATATATTCTACTTTCTAAAAACAAAAGAGCCTTATTTTCAGAATATTGCAAATAGGATGCAAATGCCACAAATTTCCTTACCAGATACTGATAAGTTCAAAATTCCAATTCCAATAAGAAACTGACAACCAGACTTACAAAAACAACAAGAAATAGTTGCAATCCTCGACAAATTTGATGCTCTGGTGAATGATCTTTCTAGTGGTCTCCCTGCAGAGCTAGAAGCTCGTAGAAAACAATACGAGTATTATAGAAATACATTGCTTACTTTTAAACCATTAGAGAAGTAGAATGACTCAAAATATTTTGGATTTATGAAATGAAGATGCTAAGAAATTTTTTCTTGACGAAAAAAGATATTTTACTTTTGATCTACCAAAGTATTTTACTTTTAATGAAATGTTACAGCAAATTTCTCTAAAGCTAAAAAACAGAAAAATATCTGATTTTTATTGAAAATATACACAAAAAAATCAAAAAGGCATACAAAAAACAAAAAAAAACAACCCGTCCTTTTTTGAGAATGTAAATTATAAACTATTCAACAATAAAAATGGTGAATATTCTTGGAGATTATTTCAATTAATTCATCCTGCTCTTTATGTTTCACTTGTTAATGAAATCACAAAAAAAGATAATTGGGATATTATTCTATGAAAATTAAAAGAGAAAAGTTTGATTGAATCTGAAAGTATTCCTATAATAAAAAGTGAAAATAATAAAACAGATAAATGAGAACAAATTTTAACTTGGTGGGAAGAAGTAGAGCAGAAATCAATTTCATTAGCATTAGATTATAGCTATATTTTCCATACCGATATTATAGATTGTTATGGTTCAATATACACTCATTCTATTTCCTGGGCATTACATACAAAACCAATAGCAAAACAAGAAAGAAATAATAAAACCCTTATCGGAAACATTATTGATAGTCACTTACAATATATGGCAAATTGACAAACAAATGGAATTCCACAGGGTTCTATTCTGATGGACTTTATTGCCGAGATAGTCTTGAAATATGTAGATATAGAGTTATCAAAAAAATTAAAAGATCTAAATGATATGGATTTTAAAATAATTAGATATAGAGACGATTATAGGATTTTTGTTAATAATCCAGAAACTGGAAAAAAAATAATAAAAGAGTTATCAATTACTTTGGCTGATTTAGGAATGAGAATTAATTCAGAAAAGACAATATTTTCTAGCGATATTATTAACAGCTCAATAAAAGTCGATAAACTTTTTTGGCTAACAAACAGTTCTAGAAATCAGAACATAACAAAACATTTATTGATAATAAAAGATTTATCAGAAAAATATAGAAATTCTTGAACATTAATCATAGAATTACAAAAATTTTATGAAAAAATTTATAAAAGAAGTAATTTCAAAAATATTGAAGTTTTAATTTCAATTATTACTGATATTGCTTTTAAAAATCCAAGGACATACCCTATTTCAGTTTCAATTTTGGGGAAATTAATTTCTACTTTAAATATTGAAAATAAAAAATCTATTATTGAAAAAATCTCTAAGAAAATTAAGAGACTTCCAAATACAGAAGTTTTAGATTTATGGTTACAAAGATTAACATTAAAGTTTGATGAAACTAAAGAATACGAAGGTGAATTGAGTAAAAAAATAAAAAATGCCGATATAAAAATTTGGAATTCAGATTGGTTAAACAGTGATCTTCAAAAAATCATAAATGAAACAAAAATTATTAACGAAGAAGAAATTAAAAAAATGGATGAATATCCAAATTTAGATGAGATTGATTTATTTGAAAGTAAAACAAACTATTATTAATTTAAATTTAATCTATATATAATGCCGACAAACAAAAACATCAATCTAGTAGCTCAAAATACTCAAAGCACCGTAATTGCTCAATTTACTCCATCTCCAAAAAGATTTGAAAACTATCAAAGTGAAGCTGAGCTAGAAAAAGAGTTTATTGCACAACTCCAATCACAAGCTTACGAATATATTAGTATTCAAAACGAAAATGATTTGATTAGTAATTTAAGAAAACAACTAGAAAAATTAAATAACTATCAATTTTCTGATAATGAATGGAAACATTTTTTTGAAAAAGAAATTGCAAATCCAAATCAAGGCATTGAAGAAAAAACTACTACTATCCAAGAAGACTATATCAAAATCTTGAAATGTGATAATGGGTCAGAAAAAAATATTTATCTGTTAGATAAAACAAACATACATAACAACAGTTTACAAGTCATAAATCAATATGAAACTGAAGATGGAACAAGATCAAATCGTTATGATGTAACCATTTTAGTAAATAGATTACCTCTTGTCCATGTTGAACTCAAAAAAAGAGGTGTAGCTATTCAAGAAGCATTTAATCAAATCAATCGCTATCAAAGAGAAAGTTTTTGGGCATCAAGCTGATTATTTGAATACATTCACATATTTGTGATTTCCAACGGAACTCATACCAAGTATTATAGCAATACTACTCGTTTTTCTCATATCAAAGAACAAACAAACAAAAATGCTAAAAAATGAAAAAAATCAAGCAATAGTTTTGAATTTACTAGCTGGTGGGCAGATCATACCAATAAACCAATAACCGATTTGATAGATTTTACAAAAACTTTTTTTGCAAAACACACAATATTAAATATTTTGACTAAATATTGTGTTTTCACTGTTGATAAATCACTTTTGGTAATGAGACCTTATCAGATAGTAGCCACAGAAAAAATCATAAATAAAATACAAATAAGCACTAATTACAAAAAATATGGGACAATAGAAGCTGGTGGATACATTTGGCATACGACAGGATCAGGAAAAACTCTCACAAGTTTCAAAACAGCACAACTTGCAAGCAAACTTCCTTATATTGATAAAGTTCTGTTTGTCGTTGATAGGAAAGATCTAGACTATCAGACAATGAAAGAATATGACAAATTTGAAAAATGAGCTGCCAATAGCAACACTAGCACAGCAAAACTACAAAAACAACTTGAAGATCCAAAAGCAAAAATAATTATAACAACAATTCAAAAACTTGATAAATTTATCAAAAAAAATAAAGACCATACTATTTTTAATGGACAAATTGTCCTCATATTTGATGAGTGTCATCGTTCACAATTTGGAGATATGCATAAAGCAATTACAAAAGCATTTAACAAATATCATATTTTCGGATTTACGGGGACACCTATTTTTGCAATAAATGCATCATCTAGTGGACATCCAGATTTGAAAACTACCGAGCAAGCATTTGGAGAGAAATTACATACTTATACTATTGTTGATGCAATTACTGACAAAAATGTATTACCTTTCAAAGTGGATTATGTTTCTACTGTCAAAGAAGCCGAAAATATAGAAGACGAACAAGTAAAAAATATTGATAGAGAAAAAGCTCTTTGTGATCCAAAAAGAATTAGTAATATTGTCAAATATATTCTTGATCATTTTGATCAGAAAACCCAAAGAAATAGTTTTTATACACTCAAAGAAAGAAGACTTAGAGGATTCAACTCTATTTTTGCAGTAGCTTCTATTGAAATGGCAAAACTTTATTATAATGAATTCCAAAAACAGCTAAAAGATTTACCAAGCGATCAACAATTAAAAGTTGCAACAATTTTTAGTTATGCAGCCAACGAAGAAGAACCAGACGGAACAATTGATGAAAACTTAGAAGATACAACTGAACTTGATGCAAGTTCCAGAGACTTCTTAGAAAATGCTATCAAAGATTATAATACAATGTTTGGGACTTCTTACGACACTTCTGCTGATAAATTTCAAAATTATTATAAAGATGTAAGCCAAAGAGTAAAAGACAGAGAAATTGATATTCTTATCGTGGTAAATATGTTTTTGACATGATTTGATGCTACAACACTAAATACATTATGGGTTGATAAAAACTTGAGATTACATGGCCTTCTTCAAGCTTTTTCAAGGACAAATCGTATCTTGAATAGTATAAAAACTTTTGGTAATATAGTATGTTTTCGCAATCTTGAAAAAAGAACAAACGAGGCTATAGCACTTTTTGGAGATAAAGAAGCAAGTTGAATTGTGTTATTAAAAGCTTTTGATGAATATTATAATTGATACCAAGATAATGGGAAAGAAATAAAATGATACAAAAATTTAGTTGCTGAATTAACTGAAAATTTTCCACTTTGAGTTAGAATTGATTCAGAAAAAGACAAAAAAGATTTTATAAAACTTTATGGTGGTATTTTAAGAATCCGTAATATTTTGACAACCTTTGATGAATTTGCTAACAAAGAAATTTTAACACCAAGAGATATACAAGATTATCATAGTATGTATATTGATCTGTATAATGAATTTAGAAAATGAAATGATGCAGAAAAAGAAAACATTAATGATGATCTTGTTTTTGAAATGGAACTTATTAAACAAATAGAAATAAATATTGATTATATTTTGGAACTTATCAAAAAATATCATGCAGATCATACTAAAAACAAAGAAATACTTGCCGATATCAAAAGAGCTATAGAATCAAGTGTTGAACTCCGTAATAAAAAGGATTTGATTGAGCAATTTATTGAATCTCTTGATATATCTTCATCTATAGATGATGATTGGATTACTTATGTAGAAAAAAAGAAAAAAGAGGAAATAGAAAAGATTATCAAGGATGAAAACCTCAATCGTGATGAAACATATAAATTTATACAAAATGCTTTTAGAGACTGAGTTATAACAACTACAGGAACAGATATTACAAAAATCCTCCCTCCAATTTCTCGTTTTAGTCCAGATAGACAAAGAACACAAAAAAAAGAAAGTGTAATTGAAAAACTAATGAGATTTTTTGAAAGATTTTTTGATATTTCTAAGAAAGAAATGTAATATTTATTATGATGAAGAATATGGAAAGGAATTCCCAGAAAAAAATCGGATATATTAGTTTTAAATATAAAAAATTTTCTCATGAAAAAACGCTCCCTACTTATAACCACGATTGCCCTTCTAACTCTCACCGGCTGTACTCTCAAAACAAATGAATGATGAATAATGAATGATGAATGATGAACCTTGCCTACTGGTAGCCAGGTAATGAATGATACTATGCCATACTCCGGAGAGCTCACTATCGCAGGAGTCGGCCCGGATGAAAGCTTCGAACCTAATGTAGCAGCAGGGACCTTGGTGCTGAAGAGAACCTTCGAAGATCATGCTGACCATATCTTCATCGATAGACAATCCCGAAGTAATTACTTGGATATCCAAGACGATCTCATTCCGGGAAATACCGTGAAGTTCGCCGGTACGACGAAAGCGCTGGACGCCGCAGCAGGCAATCATTACTACCAGGTGGTGACGATAGACGAACTGAAAGTAGTAGGCCAACCAAGCCAAGCTGACGTAGAGAACCTGATACAACAATATGGATACTGTGAAACGGACGACGATTGTATCGGTATCTATGGACAATGTCCCCTTTCATGCCACATCGCGATCAACAAGAACTACCAAACGACCGTAGAGAAGATCATTACTAACTTCTGGAATCATCAAAGTCCACAGTGTACGTATAAGTGTCCGAAGATAACGAAGGTGGGGTGTGATAATTACAAATGTATAGTAGAGTAGTAAAAGAAAAAATTAAAAAAAATTTATTTCCACAGACTCATGTGATACGTCTATATCCTTCGTTGTAAGGACAAAAATTTCTACACTGGGATCACCAACGACTTAGCCAAACACATCTTCGACCACAACAATTCCAAATGCTGAGTGAGGTATACGAAGAGCAGGAGACCGGTGAAGCTAGTCCGATCGAAAAAAACAAAGGATCAAATATCAGCTATGAAGGTAAAATACAAAATAGAGATATAGCAGACCCCAGAAGGAATTGCTGATAGACAAAAGCGCTACGCGCTAAATGCACCGCGACAAAAAGTGGAGTCAAAAAGAAGGGGTAATAAAATCGTATACTACGAGCCGCGGATAAGCGGATTTTTTGTTAAATTGACTTTTGCTATAAATATATAGGATAAATACTATTTTATCAGATACCATTATCATATGGAACCGATCACTCTCAGGAAACAGATAGATGAAAGCACGGTCGTACACACGCTCGTCGAGGTCCATAAAATCAGGAAGATCAGCAAAGAACAGCTGAATGATATCCTGAGCGTACAACCCAACTATCTCCCTCCGGTTGTAAAGAGGGCGAATGAATTTTTGGAGAAACTGGCACATCTCACTAAGATGTACAAACTGCAGGATGTATGCAGTGATTATGCATATGCAAAAAAACATCCCGATCACGTCCAAGCGGTAGAGGAGTATTTCAAAAAAGAATGATTTTCCGATAAGTGCGGAGATGATATCGTAGCGCTCGGATGTATTTACGAAGCTATCGGCAAGTTCTGTATCAGTACCAAAAAATTCTTCAAGGAAATTGCAGGGACTCCATGAGAGACGAGAAGCCAATTAATTGCTAATATATTAGAGACACTTGATGATGATCTAGCAGAACGTGAACAAGATATGCTGGATGTAAACAGATATGCATTCCGATTTTTCAAGAAATTGATCGAGAAGAACAAAAAAAATCTGCCACGTGGCATAAGCGCTGATGAGATGATCGGATATATGAAGATGTACATCTATGATGATGAGCTGAATAGATAGTGTTATAGCAAAGTAGAATTGTCAGTAGATTTCCAAAAATAGAATTGTCAGTTTTATCTTGATACAAGTTTCGTGAATTGTAGCTCATGCGCTCATGAGAATATCTTTATATGACCGTACATTGATTCTTTTATAGTAAG
>CAZBWI010000008.1:0-16956 GCA_964495825.1 uncultured Candidatus Peribacteria bacterium
AAACTTGTATCAAGATAAAACTGACAATTCTATTTTTGGAAATCTACTGACAATTCTACTTTGCTATAACAGATTTTTTTGTACTCGAGCCGGATGCTTGATTTTATCAGCCAAAAGGGTATATGTAAACTCTATTTTACCTATTTTTCATAAAAAAACATATGAAACCGACACCTATCGCGCATATTTACGCAGATCACAAGAAACTGATGGACAAGGATATTCTCCTCAATGGACGGGTGAGAAGCGTCAGGGACTCAAAGACTTTCTGATTTATTGAATTGAATGATGGTTCTTATCTCAAAAATATTCAGGTTGTCTTCGAGAACGATTTGCCAAATTTCAATGAGATCTGCAAATTCACGACCGGATCAGCAATTTCTGTCGAATGAACGTTAGTTGCTTCACAAGGAACGAAACAAGCCTTCGAAGTCAAAGCGAAGAAAATTACCTTAGTCGGGGATTGTCCTACAGATTATCCACTTCAGAAAAAAGGACATAGTATGGAATTCCTTCGTGAAATCGCACATCTGAGAATGAGATCAAATACATTTTCAGCCGTATTCAGAGTGAGATCATTGCTCGCATTCGCTATCCACAAATTCTTCAATGAAAATGGATTCATTTATGTCCACACACCCATCATCACAGGAAGTGATTGTGAAGGAGCAGGACAGATGTTCCAGGTATCTACGTTGGATTTTATGAATATCCCAAAGGTTGGAAATGAAGTTGATTGGAGCAAAGATTTTTTCGGTAAACAGGCATCATTGACAGTGAGTGGACAACTCGAAGCAGAGACATTCGCAACCGCATTCGGGAAAGTTTATACCTTCGGACCTACGTTCAGAGCTGAAAATTCAAATACAAGCAGACATTTATCCGAGTTTCGAATGATCGAGCCCGAGATAGCGTTCGCTGATCTGAACGATGACATGAATCTCGGCGAAGCATTACTCAAATATGTCTTCAAATATATCCTCGACAATGCTCCCGCAGAGATGGAGTTCTTCGAAAAATTTATCAATCCCGACGTCAAAAAAAGACTCGAAGCATTAGTCGGTTCTGATTTCAATAAAGTGACCTATACCGAAGCGATCGATCTGTTGAAGAAGTCAGAAAAAAAATTTAATTATCCAGTAGAGCGAGGAATGGACCTCCAGACCGAGCATGAAAGATATATCTGCGAAGAGATCTTCAAAGGTCCAACCTTCGTGACCAATTATCCGAAAGAAATCAAAGCCTTCTACATGAGACTCAATGAAGATGGCAAAACGGTAGCTGCTATGGATTGTCTCGTACCATGAGTCGGAGAGATTATCGGTGGTTCACAGAGGGAAGAGAGATTGGAAGTGTTAGAAAAAAAGATGAAAGATATGGGACTCAATCCTGAAGACTATTCACGATATCTAGACTTACGCAAGTACGGCTCTGTTCCGCATGCAGGATTCGGTGTAGGATTCGAGAGGCTGATGATGTATATTACTGGCATGGAGAATATCCGTGACGTTATTCCTTTCCCAAGAGCTCCGAAAGAGTGCGAATTCTAAAATATTTCAGATACATGACCAATATACTCATTCCCAATCCGCAAGATTTCGATGCTAACTCCAGAAGATCATCACATGATGACCGGAGCATTTTCATGTCATCGCGGATTTCGAAAGAACGCTGACGAAAGCGAATATAGAAGGGAAACCTAGACCGTCATTATTGCAATTGCTTGAGCGACAATGATTACTTGGTGCGGATTTCAATGAACAATCCAAAAAGAATTTCGAAAAATATCATCCGATAGAGATCGATCCTATGATACCGCTCGAAGAGAAAAAGAAAGTTATGCATAAATGGCGGACAGTGCAGTTCGATCTGATGCTGAAATCCGGATTGACGAGAGATATGATACTCTCTGCCATAAATTCTGATGTCATCGGATTCAGATTATGATACGAAGATTTTTTTGGTATACTAAAAGATCACAATATACCGTTGATTATTTTCTCAGCTACGGGATTATGATATGAAAGTATTTATTACAGCCTAGAAAGGATGAGAATTCTTTCGGACAATATAGATATCATCTCCAATGCATTTATTTGGGACGAAGAAGGCAAAGCTATAGGTATCAGGGAACCTATCATTCATACCTTAAACAAAGACGAAACTATAGTCAAAAACTTCCCTATCTACAACGAGATTAAAGATAGAAAAAATATTCTCCTCCTCTGAGATGGAATAAGCGATGCAGTAATGGCTGATGGATTTGATTATGAAAATATCATAAAAATCTGATTCCTCAACAACGATACGCCTGAGAACCGTGAACAATATTCCGAAACATTCGATGTATTAATTCTCGGAGATGGACCGATGGAAGAAGTGAATAGGATACTAAAAAAAATTTTAGCATAAAAAAATCGGCCCCAAAACAGAGCCGATAATATTTTTTATAAGAGGTCTTCAGCTAGATGTTTCAATGACATTCCTCGTTGAGTGCTAAGCTTATCATTGTGTTCAAAGATAAAATCGATGATATGTTGAATGTCATTATTAGTATCAGCTAAGACAATACTAAGATTTTTTTTGAAGATAATGAATTTTTTCATATAGATTGCTAGAAGAAGTGTATTGTTGAGTAAGGCAAGTGGACATAATTGGACTACATATTGAGGTTTTTTGATCCAATTAAAAACTTGAATTTCAAAGTCCATTTTTTTATGCCGTTCTTTTTCCAAGGAAATCTTTTTAGTAAAGGTCGCATATCTTAACACGAGGAAATATTCATCCAAATTCTTTATCTGTTCTATGGTCCTCGTAGTTATGGCATCCATAAGGATATTTACATTATTTTTTTCTTCCTTGGTATTGAAGAAAAATGTACGTGGATTAATAAATGAAAGATTTTTGATTTTGATATCGATGATATCCTTGTCATGGATTATCTGATTTCCCGTAGGCGTACTCACTAAAATACCAGTAAAATCAGCTTCAACTAATTTTCTTAATGTCTGAGTATTTTTATCTCCAAACTTGTATGTTATGAGTACGTGTTGACCAATTGATTGTTTTAATTCTTCTAATTTTGATCTTTTCATACAGTAAATTTTTTTGTTTTTTCAGAAAAAAATATAAACCTCCTTTCTTTTTATATTAGATATTTTGTTTGTGTAGGTATTATATATTTTTTTCTTTCAAATACAATCCGTAAGCGATAGCAAATAACGCCATGAACGGATAGACGATCATCCTATCCACGAAGCTATGCAACACCAATCATTCAATACTGAGCCCAAGAATACCTACACCGAAAGCAAAGAGTATCGTGCTATAGAGTTTCCTTTTTTTTGTCGATTTATCTTCGTTCTTTTTTTCCTCTTCATATGATGTATATGCAATATAATGAAGATAGCCATAGAGATAGAGTCGGCCAAAGAATCATAAAAGTCCATATTCCAGCCATATCTGTAAGTACTGATTTTCCGGATTATATGCTGTAATTCATTCTACTTGATGGGAAGCAGGACCTGCTGTTCATGCACCTTGTCACCAAATAGGCCTCTCTTTGATTTTTTGTAATGCTTCTACTACCATATTAAAATGACCGGTATTTGAAAACTCTCTCGAGATAATTTGTCTCTGTCAGAAATAAATAACAACTCCAAAAAGTAAGAGCAGTGGAATAAATCCGCGCAGTACATATTTCCAATATTTTCTCGGGAACTGAGCCACAATCAGGATTATGGTCTGTATGAGCCAAACCCCCCATGCTGCTCTAGAAAAAGTGGACATGACAGCAAGTCCGTATAAACCTCACCGGACGAATTTTTCTCGAGGCGACTTATTTTTGAAGCACAAGATGAAAAATAGCGGCCAAAACGCTACCAAAAAAAATCCTCGACTGATAGGTCTTTCAAAGAGAAATTGGTTTCTAACTAATCATTGGTCATAACGTGTATAATATGCAGCCGGAGGTGCGATGCCGACGTCACCTTCATAATTGAATTGATTATATCCTGCAAATTTTAGGAGGTTCGGCATGAGCCAGATGATCCCTCGCCATACGAGACTTCGTATAAGCAATGTCTTGATGATCCTGCTATATCGCTTGATAAGATTACTTTCCTTGGCTCCAAAAAATAGTGTTGTGATGGTAAAAAAGATGATAAAAATCAAGAATCCTATCATACTGTATCTGATGGATATAATCCATGTTCCGATTCCGCTATGATTAATAAATACCGAAACGAAGAAACTTACGAGAATAGTTCATAAGAATACTCGCACGAAATTTTTCAGCGGAAATTTTTCAAAAAATGATCTAAAATTCTTTTTTTTTCGGAACCACCATCAGAGAAATCCCAATAATCCGATGATGATGATCTCTTTCCACATTCGGACTATCTTCCAAAATATACCATTCCAACCGAGTTTAAATGTCACGAAGGTTTGGAGGAAAAATTGGAGGAGGAGTCCTATAAAAAATATTTTTGCGATGATGATAAGTCATTTGATGGTTTTGGTATCTTGCATGATTGTTGGAATATATAATAAAAATAAATAATTGATTGATATTCACAGAATCGGATGATAAAGGATTGTCTAAAGGTAATTATTTTTTAGTAACTTTTTTTCACTAATGAAATGAACATTAGTATATGTTTAATAATTTAATTTACAAACGTCTTGCTTACTTGATAGAAGATGATGATGATAGTGATAGCCGCCAGAAGCCCTTGAATAAACCATGCTTTCATTACGATAGTTGTTTCGCCTATACCTTTTTTTTCAAATAGATGATGAAGTGGTGCGACTACAAAGAGTTTTTTTTTGAAATATTTTTTTCGGAATATCTGGAGAAAACTTGTAGCAAGGTCGACAATAAAAAGTCCGAAAAGGATAATAAATGGGATGATAATACCCATCCTCATATTCAATAAATAGAGGAGAGATGCTATTAGTCATCCAAGTGCAAATGCCCCGCTGTCACCCATAAATATCTTGGCAGGATGGATATTGTAAAACATAAATGCCACAAGCATAGCTATCATGATCATTATTACCGTAGTTGCTATATAGGTTTGATTGAAAAACAAAATCACGGCAAGGACAAAGAGAATAATAGTTATAAGTCCTCCCGCAAGTCCATCAAGTCCGTCAACAATATTGATGGCATTGACAATCGCAATAGTGAGAAAGAATGTAAGGATTGGATAGAATAATCCGAGAGATATTTTACCTCCGATAGGCCAAAAATTGATATAATCAATTCATAGTCTGCTATAGAACCACCAGCTGATAAATGCTGAGAAGACGACCATACCGATGAGTTTTGCTTTTGCACTGAGTCATTTTACTGTACCATGACCTTTGATGTTGAGGAAGTCATCAATCAATCCTATTAGTCCCATACTAAAAAAACCGAAGAGCAGGATATATGTTTCTTGTCTATTGAAGAGCGAATTATTGATTCGTCACATATCCTTCAAGATATATGAGAGTCCAATCATGAGCCCCATAACGAGCAAAAAAATACCTCAGCCCATAGTAGGTGTTCCTTGTTTATGCTCATGGAGTTTTGTAAATATCTCAGATTTTTCACCGGTAACTGCAGCTTCGCGGATAGTCTTACCTATCTTATATTTTCTGAGGATATGGATATAGATTGGGTAGATAATCCGTGAGATAAAGAATGCAATCAATGCAAACATGATGATATTATTCAACTTTACTATCATGGATAGTCAGTAAGACATAAAAATGTCATTGGCGGCTAGAAGTGTAGTCAAATTCCTGCGCCATTTCAAGCATAAATGTCCATAAAAATCTTGTCAATATGGTTTTTGACAAAATAATTAGATGAGGTAGATATTGATTTTTAAAAGAATATTTGTATTATCGTTGTATGACTTTCCATGAAGCAGTGCTTTATTCGCTTGATCCTGGGATCACAAAAAAGGACCTTCAAGAACAGAAGGAGGTATTTTACGATACAGACAAATATGCCAAGCTTAAAGAACGGATGGAAATATATAAAGTGGGAGCTATTTTTGCAGAGACTAAAAATAAATTTTCTACTATCAAGCCTATGCCGTATATTATTTATTATATAGGAGATATTTCACTTCTCGACCAAAATATTCTCGGTATTGTAGGTCCTAGGAAGATGTCCAATTACGGCAAAGAAGTTATCGAACATCTCTTTTCTCATATGATCGACTATGATATTGTCACTATCTCCGGCATGGCCGAAGGTGTGGATCAATTATGTCATTCCTTATCTATGGAAAATAACATCCCTACGATAGCAGTTCTTGGGTGAGGTTTAGGCTGGTATGCTAGGAGGCCGGAGCGAGCATATATCCAACAGATTGTCGCTGCAGGTGGGTTAGTTCTTTCGGAATTTCGTTTGGGTGAACAACCAAATACCTACACTTTCCCCCAGAGGAATCGTCTTATCGCCGGGCTCTGTAAGTATTTATTCTTGCCAGAGGCAGGCAAAAAATCCTGATCATTGATTACAGTAGAGTTTGCTCTTTCTATGAAGACTCCGGTCTATGCGACACCAAGTTCTATCTTTTCTCCTACAAGCGAAGGTATCTTATCTCTCCTCGAAACTGGCCGCGTAAAGACGGTTGTTGATCTCAAAGGCTTCCTTCATCAGCATTTTTCCCAGAGAGATATTCATTCCAGGATGGTAACAACGGTCGAACTCACCGAAGAAGAAAAAAATATTCTTTCTTTGCTTTCTTATGATCACGAAGTTTCATTACCATCATTAGTTAATAGTACATGAGCGGATACTGAAACTATTATCCAACTCTTGACGATGTTGGAGATCAAAGGCGTCGTGATACAAGAGAGACCAGGAAGCTATATATTGATATAGGAGGTACAAATTCATATTGAAATTAGGACTATATTTCATATCCATAAAGTAAATGAAACTATATTTTTACTATTTTTTACTAGTAGATGTTTTTTAAAAGATATATAAAAAGATGATTTACGTTGATCGAAATGCTAATTGTCATCGTTATCATAGGTATCTTGGCAGCAGCACTGATTCCAAGACTTTCCAATGCAAGAGGCAGAGCAAATGATGTCGCCCGCAAAGCCGATCTCGCTCAGGTAGCAGCAGCATTGGTCTCTTATCAGATCGACAACGGAAGTTTTCCAACAACCAATTGTTCAAACTGATGTGCCTTATCGGTAATCTCTTGAGATCTTATCAAAGCAGGTATGTCTAGTATTCCTACAGATCCAAATGCTACTAGAATTATTCCAAATATCAGTACTACACCATGACAATATTATTATAGACCTATTCAAAAGTGAGGTATAGAAAATAATGGTTTTATAATCGTTGCAGCTACAGAAACTGAATGATGATCTAATTGGGATAAACCATCATGACTGTTAACTACTTATACTTCTTATGAACAGATAATGGCAAATATGTGTAATCAAAATTGTACAAAAAGTTGAGATAATCTTAGATATTTGTATGTATATTAAGATAAGTTTACTAACCAAAATATATTATAATCTACATTAATACCCTGCATTAACAGCAGGGTTTTTTCTTTTAAATCAATACATTTACATAACTATCACTTCAGGTTCAAGTGTCAGTCAAAAGAGTTCTAGGACTTTTTTTTGTATGGACTGAGCAAATGCTCGAATCTCCGATCCACTTGCCCCACCGTTGTTGACGATGATGAGAGCGTGATTATTATAGGTACCAACTGGTCATTGTGACTTACCTTTGAATCATGACAATTCCAACAACTGTCCTGCAGAAAGCTTGATGCCTTTGGTAGTAGAATTTCATTTCAGTTCTGGATATATCTTCAATAAAGTTTCATAATGATCTTTTTCAATGACAGGATTTTTAAAAAAACTTCCTGCTGTACCTATCTTTTTTCGGTCAGGCAATTTCCTTTCTCTGATTTCTATGATGATGCGTGCGACATCCTGAGCTGATATAGTCATAGGATTTTTCTTTTGTTTGGTCATAATTTCTTGGATATCATTATACTGAGTATTTGGTATATATCCTTCATAATTTTTTTGGAGTTTGAATGTCACTGCTGTAATGATAACCTTATCTTTCAGTTCATGTTTGAAGATACTGTCGCGGTAGTTGAATTTACATTCCACATTTGATCGAGTCTTTTTTTCTTTCGTTGTAAGATCAATTCCCTCGACTTCATAGATGATATCTTTGGCCTCTTTGCCATACGCACCAATATTTCCAACAGGTGCTGCACCTACCGTACCTGGGATGAGGACAAGATTTTCTCCACCGACATATCAACGCCCAAGTGTTCGTGCGATGAAATTATGTCGATTTTCTCAGGCTCCTGCCTTGATATAGACAATATTTTCTTCTTCTTTGATGATTTCTTTGCCAAACAATGAGACCTTCACAACAAGTCCTTGATAATTTTTCGTGAAGAGGATGTTTGCACCTCCTCCTAGGGTAAAATGAGGTTGGTGAGCAAAAACGTCAGTTGAGATCAGATCAAGTATATCTTGTTCATTCTTCACTTCTACAAAAAAATTCGCACTCACATCGACAGCGAATGTATTGTATGGTTTCAATGAGACATTCTTTAGAATCTCTATAGTCATAATAAGTAATCAATATATTACTATCGTTTTCAGCGAAAATAGTTGAAGCCAGAACGACATATAAATAAAAAAATCCTCGAAATACCGCATTGTCGAGGATATCTTTTTATAGAAATTTATCAATGTTATTTTTTCGAGGTTTTTCTGGATAATCTTTGGTAATCCATACGAAGATCATCTATATCATTGTATATAGCCAAAAAGAGTTCATGGAGTTTATTGGATTTAAGTGTCTCTTCTTTTCGATCTTGTTTATCTTCAAATTGATCTATGATTGTTCTCAAAGATTTTTTTATCGCTTGAAACTCTTCTTCGAAATCATCAAGAGCTTTTTGTATGGATTGAAGTTTGTTGTTGATATCTTGTTGTGTTATCTGTCCTTGTTCTGCTTGTATCTTATTCTGGGAAAAAGATGCTTGCTCACAAGTATAATAGGTATCCATTGTATGGAGAAAACTTGTGACTTGATGGGTATAAATATCATGCAAGAGATACATGAGATGACCATATTTTTCCATACTCTTGATAAGATTATCCACGGCTTGTTGGGATATAGTTCTGATAGAACGTTGTTTCTCGAGACTTGTAGAATCTAGGTTCATATCTTTGAGAATATCTCAAAGGAGAGTCGGTTCATGATATCTTCTAGTTTCGTCCATAACTATAACAAAAATAATAAATACAAAAAATATTATATATATATTTATTAAGTTAAGTCAATACTCAAATACATTCAATATGATGAGTCTGAGGAAACATATCAACAGGCTGGATTTGTTTGATAGTAAAACCTCATTCTACTAATAATTCAATATCTCTGACCATAGTTACTGGATTGCAGGAGATATACAACAATTTAAAATCTGATTCTTTTTTTAAGTCGCAAATTGTTTTGATGACGTTTTTATGCAATCCATCTCTTGGTGGATCGACAATCACGAGCCCAAGATTGTCGAGCTTATTTTTTATCTCCGGGTTTTGGGTAAATGCTTTTTCTGCGGGATTCGCCAAAAACAACACCTGATCTTCGAGTCAATTGATTTTCGCGTTGTACCATGCATCAGTGATTGCTTCTTCGACGATTTCTATTCCGACCAGTTTGTTGCCCTTTCCGGTCTTCAAAAAACTTATGCCGATACTTCCCGTTCCACAGTAGAGATCCAATATCGTTCCTTCGACATATCCGACCATGCTCATAGCTTGGCTAAAAAGTTGTTGTGCTCAAAGCGTATTTGTTTGAAAAAATGAGAAAGGTGATATTCTGAAGGTAACATTGGTTGTTGAAGTTTCTTCTTGTTTTGCCTCAAGTGAGAATTGGGGTTCTAGTGATTTATTATGGGTATTTTTGAAGTGGAGGGTTTCATAGATATATCATTCACCTCGGAAAGTTTTAGTTTCACATTCTTGCGATCTAATGATATCTGCCAGACCATTGTTATAAGTTATGACAAATGTTGTTACTTTGTTCTTCAATATTTCATCTGTTTTGAGTATATCAAGGAATCGTTTTCGTTGTTTATCATTTTTCTTCTTCAGATTATTATCCGCAACAGCGAGATTAACAAGAAATTGGTCCGTATGTATTCCTTGTCTTATCACAAGATGTCTAAAAAACCCTTGATGAGTCATTTGATCATATGTGGGGAGTCATGATGATTTACAGAGCTCCTTGATATGATTGTACAACGCATTCGCTTCGTCAGAAATCAACAAACAAGTATCGATATCTACAATCTTACTGAACTCGCCTTGTTTGTGGAAACCACAACTTCGATGAGAGAGAACTGTGTTAGGACTTTGGATATGAGCTTCGGATCATGGTTCTTGTCTCTTATTATTTGTTCCTTGTCCCTTAGTTATGTATTTCCCGAAACTGAATTCTATTTTATTCCTATATTTTTTTTCCTGTGGAGATTCGATGATGGACAGGATCTGCAATTCCGGCAATTTTTTCTTCAACTTAGTAAATGCATCATTGACGATATCTTCCTTCAATTTCAACTGATTCGCATAGCTAAGCATCTGCCGTTTACAGCCTCCACACCCGATTTTCCATAAAGATTCCAGGTTTCAGGTTCCAGGTTCTATGTTATTTGCTCCTTGTCCCTTGCTCCCTGCTCCCTGTTTTTTTTGAAGTAATGAGAAAAAATGCGGGCAGAATATTTCGCTGTCTACGATGTTTGGATCAAGTTCTATAATGTTCGCGATATGTGCTTCAATATAATCTTTTCTTTGTTTTACAATTCTCAGGTTAACGATACTACCCGGCAATGCCCCTCATTTGATCAATATTCTCTTTCCATCACTCATTCTCGCAAGTCCTACTCATCCGTATCCTATCTTGTCTATTTTGATTCTATTCAATATTTTTACCATCTATGAAATAGAGAAACTAAAGTCCTAATTTGCTTCTCAATGCTTTTTGAACATTTTCTATGGTATCATCAGCATTTATCGTGATGACTTTTCCCATACTTTCGAAATGTTTGATAGCAGGAAGTGTTTCTTCCATAAATGCATTGATTCTCGTGTTCATGGCTTCTACGGTATCATCGCTGCGTCCTTCGATTTCAGCTCTTTTCAACATTCTTTCTATTGCTTTTTCTTTGGATAATTCGAAGTGGATGATGATAAAATCTCTACCATATTTTTGCATCTCTTGTTCCATAAATTCGGCTTGGGTCATTGATCTAGGAAACCCATCCACCATAAGTCAGACTTTCTTTTCTGTAGCTATCTGGAGTGCAATATCATACCGTCCATGACTAATAAAATGTGGCACTAGACCACCACGGTTTACAATATCTTTACAATAATTACCTATGATATTATCATTCGACATAGCAGCTCTAAAAAGTTGACCCATTTCCAAATACTCATATTGCTCTGCTAATTCTTTAAACAATAATTTTCCCTGTGTTCCTTTACCACATCACTGGATGCCGAGAAAAAATAAATCCTTCATTGTGTTATCGAATAAAAAAATAAAAATCGAAATCAGATATATGTATTTCTTTTCCAAAAACAAACAAAAAAACCCCGCAAGAGCGGAGTTTTCTATATCTGTTCGTCATTGCATTACTACCTCTTTGACCAAGTTGGTGCTTTTCTTGCTTTTTTGAGACCTGGTTTCTTCCTTTCCTTGATTCTTGGATCTCTTTTCAAGAGTCCATATGGTTTTAATGTTTGTCTAAGTTCATTATCCCATTCGATCAGTGCTCTAGCGAATCCTAACTTGATAGCATCTGCTTGTCCTGATATTCCTCATCCTTTGACTACGATTTCCGCATCAAATTTTTTGAGATAATCGGGACCTAGGATATTGAACGGTGAAAGTGCTACTTCTAGAAGGTAGAGGTTACCACCAAAATAATCAGCCAATGGCTTTTGAGATCCATTGGAGGTTTTGATCAAGAAGTTACCGCTTCCTTTTCCAAAAAGCTTGACGATCGCTGTCGTCTCTTTCCTTCTTCCTATTGCATAGGTGTATTCTTTGTTCGCCATTATTTAACAGTAATAGGTTTAAAATGATCATATTGAGTAGTAGTTCAGGTTACAAGTTTTAATCTCTTGATTCTCTTGTCCCTGAGCTTATTTTTGGAAATCATTCCCCTAACGACAGCAGTAAGTAACTTGGCTGGATTTTTCTTCATAAGGATCTCCCGAGTGGTTTTCTTGAGATTACCCTTATATCCGCTGTATGCATACATAACATTTGTTTGGAGTTTTTTACCAGTCACTTTCATTTTATCAATATTTTCGACAAGTACAAAATCTCCAGCATCTCGCATATCAGCATAATATGCCTTATGCTTTCCGAGTAATAATTTAGCTATATCGACCGCAAGCCTTCCAAGTACCTTATCAGTAGCATCGATTCTTCGCCATTTCCTATTTTTTTCCATATCGGCTGGCTTTACCCGAAGTGTCTTGTTGAGGTCTTTCTTTGTAAATTCCATGATTACTATTTCAAAACAATTAAATGGATTGATAGAGGATAGATCATATAATCTGTTTATATCGATCTAATCCGTATACACTAAAGCAATTTAAGCATAATTTTTTGTACACCGTCACCTACTCTATAACCGAGTTTGTAATCAGCTACGAAACTTGTCGTATTTCCTGCTTCGATATATTTTGGCAACAATACATTCAATACTTTTTTCCCTTCAGCTTCTCCAAAGATCTGAGATTTTATCAATCTGATACTTTCTCTTCTTGCATCCTTAGGATCAAGTTTTTTGTGCATCCTCACGAGATTTGCAAAAAAAGAATCAGCTTCGGATTTTAATACCTTAGCTCTTTTTGGAGTAGTAGTAGTCTTTCCGTTCTTTACGAGGTTCGTCAAAAGCTGTCTTACGAATATATGTCTTTTCTTCGCACCTGTATCTAGTTCGATGATTTTGCTGTACTTATGTCTCATGGTACCAAACTATAATATTTTAAAAGATGATAGTAAATTTTAAGTGGTAAGTGCTAAGTTGAAGGAACGATTGTTTTCCTATTCAAAGCATCCGCCATTTGGCGTTAGCCGATAAGCGATTTATCGATGTTGGCCAATGCACTATTGATTTCATCGATAGCTTTTCTTCCAACTCATTTCATGAGTAAGAGTTCACCTTTTTTCTTCTTTTCGAGATCTTCCACATATAAGATATTATTCTTGATCAATGCATTCCTTGTTCTTTCACTCAATGGAAGTGCATCGATTGGCATAGTCTTGATATTAGTCTCTTCATGTAGTTTATCTTGGACTCTATCGAGATCTTCAATATCTACTAAGAATGATCTATCGATATAAATATTATCGAAGATGAATAATTTAGCATATGAAGCTAATACCTCTCCAGCAAACATAATAATCTCTTTTGGAGAAACGCCACTGAATCATGACCTGATCTCGATAACAAGTAGATCTTTAGTAGATCCTGTGAAGTCTTCAATAACCTCTTCTACATCATATTTTACATAATCGATAACTTTGAATTCATTATCAATAAGCAGGATATTTGCATCTATCTCTTCATCTTTTTTATCACGAGATCTAAGGTAATCGATGCTATAATACCCATATCATTTTTCTATTCTGATGTCTATATTAAGTTCAAGTGATGGATCAGTGATTTCAAACAAGACTACATCGTCATTGAGTAATTCTATTCATGAAGGAAGTTTAAGGCTGGCAGAAGTATAGATACCAATACCTGAGAATCTCTGCGAAACCCATTGAATATTATCGGCTTTTTCATCTACTTTGAAACGTAAAGTTTTGAAATTGAGCATCATATCTATTACATGTTCTTTTACTCCATCTATCACATGATATTCGTGGTTTACTCATTTTATTTTCAATCCCGTAATAGCTCATCAGATACTATATCACAGAATAATTCTTCTCAATGCATTACCAAGGGTGTGTCCAAATCCTCTTGGTAAGTATTTTACCTCGAATTTGGTAGTTCTATTGTCCACATTGGAGACGATAATTTTGGGAGCTCAGATGAACTTTTGTATATCCAGCATGCAAGAGTAATAAAGAGTAAAAAGATGTTTTTTTGTTTTGTATGATGAGGATTATACTAAAACATATTCTTGATAGACTATGCTCTCGCATAAAACTCGATAACTTTCAAGAGATCAGCAGGCAATCCAAGCTCTCCGATTTGAGGATCACTGAGGACTTCTACAGTATTGCTTGCTTTATCTAATTTTATCCATGAAGGAATATTTCCCTTCATATCAGCGGTGTTTTGACTATAAAGTGGTGAATTTTTCAATTTTTCTTTAAGCGTGATTTTGTCACCGATACTAACGAATGAAGATGGAATATTATGTTTTTTTCCATTTAAAAGGAAATGCCCATGATTAACCATTTGTCTGGCTTGCATAATCGTTTTTGCAAGTCCTGATCTATAGATAATAGAATCCATTCTTCTTTCTAAGAATTGCAATAATGCCGTATCATGTGTGAGATTATTATTCTTTGCATATTTCCCTGCAATCTCTTTTACGAGCCTGACAAATTGCTTTTCAGAGAGCATATACATTCTTTTTACTACTTGTTTATTTCTCAAAAGCTTTCCGTATTCGGATGATCTCTGCATATTGCCGCCATGCTGTCCTGGCAAGCTCCTATTTTTTTTAATATTATACTTCTTGGAACCGAACAGATCGACTTGTTCTCTCCTACACAGCTTAAATTTTGGCCCTGTATACCTCATTAACAATTACAAATTAACAATTAAAAATAATGAATTATCTGAGTGAGTATTATACTCTCTTTTGTCTTCTTCCTTTACATCAACCGAATTGGATAGGAGTATCTTCCTTGATGTATTTGATATCGATGAGTCCGATTTCATTGATAGCCTTGAATATACCATCCCTTGCTAATCCGGTTCCTCTAAATACGATGCCAATCTCCTTGAGACCAAATCCTTGACCTTCCTTGAGTAATTGTTTCGTCAAAAGTTCAGCAGCATACGGCGTACTTTTTTTACTTCATTTGTATCCGAGTTTTCCAGTACCTCCTCATATGATTTTGTTTCCATTTTCATCAACGAGGGTGATGATAGTATTGTTGTCGGTAGTCTGAACATGAAGGACGCCAAAGTCTATCTTGAGGTCTTTCTTCTTTTTTGGAGTACTCTTTGCTTTTTGAGTAGTTGATGTAGCCATCTAAATAACTAATGATAAATGAATAAAATGTCTATATAATAGTACATGAAATTTATTTCTTAAGCACTGGTCTTACTTTAGACCTTCCCATAAGTTTTTTTGCAGTTTTTGCATTCTTTCTCGTTATTTGTCCTCTAACAGGTAATCAAAGATTATGTCTCATACCTCTATAACACTTAATTTCCTTCAATCTCTTGATAGCAAATGCTACCTCTCTTTTGAGATCGTTTTCGAGAACATATTTTTGTACTTGATCGATGATCTTTTTTTGTTCTTCTTCAGTGATATCTTTCACTTTTTTCATATACGGAACCTGAGCATCCGCAAGAATAGTCTTGGATCTCTTGAGTCCGATACCATAGATAGCGGTGAGTCAGATCCAGATAGACTTGTTTTCTGGTAAAACGTGACCTGATAATCTAAACATTCGTTTGAGAAACAATAAATAAAATTATCCTTGCCTTGTCTTATGTCTGGCATTTTTTTTGCATACAATGTACAACTTACCCTTTCTTTTGATTATTTGGCAGTACATACATCTTTTTTTGAGAGAAGCTTTAACTTTCATGATAACTCGGTTAACAGGGAGATAAATTAATGTGATGTATACTCATTATATCTGAATATAATACGTCATTGGCTCATATCGTATTGATTGATTTCCAATTTCACCCGATCTCCTGGAATGATGGAAATATTTGACTGACTCATTCTTCATGATTTTTTGCAACGAACGAATGTATCTACATCTTTAAGCTTTACCTTGAAATATCATGCTGGTAAAACTTCAAGAACTTCTCCATCCCATTCCAAAACTCATTCTTTACCCATTGATGGTAATTTTTTTAATGTCTAAAAGCGATTGATGTGGTCTAAATCCAATCGTTCTTTGATATCTGTTTTTTCTTTTGAATTTTATGATTCTGATTTTGTCGCCTTTTTGATTCTTGTTGATGACACATTCAACTTTTGCTTTTGCAATATATGGAGTACCAATAATTACTTTTTCAGCTTTCTCGTCAAATGCCAGAAGTACAGTATCGATGGTTATTTTCTCGCCTTCGGCAAGATTCATTTTATCGACAGTGATAGTATCACCTTCATGTACGATATATTGATGTCCTTTGATTTCTACAACTGCATACATTAGTATAAACATATTAGTAAGTTAAAAACTATACAATCTTACCTAACTGAGCGAGTGTATTGTATTTTTTCTTATTTGTCCTATATGCATCAGAAACAATAGCCTTGAGCCTCTTATATCTCCTTGCGCTAGGGAATTTGAACGATACAAATTTCCTATACCGCTTGGTATTATAATGTTTTTGCTTCTTAGCCTTGTCCAAGATATGAGATGATCGGAGTTCTTTTTTATAAAACGAAATAATTCTTTCGTTGGTATTGAGATCTCCAGTTCTCCATACAGTGAATCCCATGAATATTTTTTTTGTGAATAAAAAAATGCTTTTAGCCGTATGAATATATCATTATCCCATCAAAATGCAAGACTTTTTTTTACGTTTGTCACAGCAAGGTTAAAATGTCAGTACTAGGCAAAAATAGAAATGTCAGTAAAATTGTTAAGGATTTATCCTTAACAAAATAAAAGATGACATTTATCTATACTGACAAAGAAAT
>CAZBWI010000009.1:0-15852 GCA_964495825.1 uncultured Candidatus Peribacteria bacterium
CGAAGAAGAATTAAAGAAGATTGAAGATAAAATCAACAGAAAGCCTAGGAAGATACTATGATATAGATGTTCATATGAAGTATTCCATAGTACGACCCTACATCTTCTTTAACCTGTGCATTTCGAGTTGAAATTTATATGCGCTTTCGATATAAGCATCATCATATCCTATTTATTCCGTTTTTTCTTCGATATGAATATCGCAATCGGCTTTTCTTGACCTGCAGGCGCTGGAGTGAATACTTCTTGAATGCTGCTCGGAGAGCTTCTCTGTACAAAGGGATACACGGTCCTAGGAGACAAAGAGTATGCATCTATCATCAAGGGAGATAATAATGATTTCTTTCTCTATATCTCTGATGATCATCCGTTCATCACCAAGAAAATAGATCATTTTTTCCCATTCGACGAATATGCAGTCACCAAGAACGAGAAAATGTATGTCCTCAAAAAGGTCCATAAGATCAAAAAGACGGATATCAAATACAAAAACGTCTATTTCTTCTGAGCTTCGCTCAAGCTGCTTGGCATAGCTCGTGAAGAGTGAGAATCTCTGCTCAAGAAGTATTTCAACGGTGATATATTGTCTGCCAATATAGAGTGCATGAGCAAATGATACGATTATTTTTCTGCCGCGAAGTATGACCTTTCCAAAAACGTTTGAGCCTCAAAAACATTCATGTTTGGAAACGAAGTCGTGGGCACATGAGCCATGGATGCGGGAATGGATTTTTATGCGGCGTATCCGATGACTCCGGCTTCGTCCATCATCGAGGTGGTAGCTCCGGATAAACGCGTTACTTTCTATCAAGGAGAGGATGAGATAGCTTGCAGCATGGCGATGCTCGGCGCAAAATTCGCCGGCAAAAGAGCGATGACCGGGACGAGCGGAGGAGGGTTTGCGTTGATGACGGAATCCATAAGCTTTTCCAATCAAGCTGAGATATGAGGCGTCTATATCCTTTCCCAGCGTGATGGACCGAGTACCGGAACACCTACATTCACTGGACAGGGAGATCTGAATTATGCCTTGAACGCAAGCTTCTGAGATACCTTCCCGATCGTCTTAGCTCCCTCTACATATGAAGACGGATATGCATTGATAGGGAAGGCGTTGAACCGATCCGACCAATATCAGCATCCGGTCATTATGCTGCTGGATAAACAGTATTCCGAATCATATCTTTCCGTAGACAAGAGCAAATTACTTGCCGAACCGATCAAGAGAGGCAAGTTGCAGACCAATGGATCAGAGTGATATAAGAGATATGAATTGACTTCAGACTGAATATCTCCGATCACCTTGCCAGGAACGGAAAACGGCGAATTCATCGCTACTTCTTATGAACACGATGAATATGGTGCATCAAATGAGGATCCGACGATCAAGCAGCAACAGCAGGATAAGAGATCCAAAAAGTTCGAAACGTTCGTCCAGCAGGAATTCACCAAGGACTTCTATGGGTACGATATCATCAACCCTGAGGCGAAGATTTTCTTTGTTACCTATGGCATGAACAGATATGTGCTAGAAGAATATATCCGCCAGAAAAACAAGAATGCTGTCAAACCCTCCACGGTGGGCAAGTATTGATTGATCGTCGTGAAAGTCATGCAACCGTTGGATATGAGGTTGAAGGAATTCTTGGATATGAACGTGAAGAAGATCAAAAAATTAGTCTTTGTTGAAATGAACAAGAGCGGTCAATTACAGGAGCTGATTACGAACAAGTGTTTGTTGAACGATAAGAAGCGGAACAATAAGATATCAAACATCAGGAAATATACCTTATATCCCATATTTTCTGAAGACATTGTTTTTTAGCCTATTAGCTAGATTGTTATGAGAAATAATTTGACAAAGATCCAGCGGTGTCCATGATGCGGGAATTTCCTCATCCATGCTGCTATCAAGAACGCACTCAAGCAATTGAATCTCCCTAAACATAAGGTGGTCGTGCTTTCCGGTATCGGTTGTGCCAGCAAAATGAGCCAGTATATCGACAGCTATGGGTGCGAGACATTGCATGGAAGATCATTGCCGTTCGCTACCGGTGTAAAAATGGCGAATCCAGATCTGACGGTTATCGCCTACGGTTGAGATGGAGATGGCTATGGCATCTGATTGTGACACTTTCTAGCTGCTTGCAGAAGGGATGTCGATCTGACCTATATCGTCGCGAACAATCAAAATTATGGATTGACTACAGGACAGGCGTCGCCTACGACTCCATTGGGCGTCAAAACGAAATCAACTCCTGAGGGAAACACTATTCCGCCATTGAATCCTGTCGATCTTGCGAAGGCTGCTGGCTGTAAGTTTTCAATAAGCAAACAGGATAAGGATATAGCATGACTCACTCAAGCGATTGTCGAGGCGATCCAACACAAAGGATTTGCTCATATCGATGTCGATCAGCAGTGTCCGAGCCGGAGAAGGCGATAGAAAACAACTAACAACTTACAACTAATAACTAACAATTATTGAAAATTTTCTTTTATTGTTAGTTGTTCACTGTTAGTTGTTAATTGAGTTTAGTCTTGCTATTTAGTTAAAAATATATATAGTAATTTCTCAAAAACAAAATAATCACGTATATGAAGAAAAGAGACATGAAAGATCTTATTGAAAAGGCAAAAGGTTTCCTTAAAAACATGGGTGAGGATGATCCTTCTTATGAAATCCTTAATGGATACATCAAGGAAGCGGAAAACACCTTATCTGACATCAAAGGAAACTTCACTTCTTCTCAGGAGGAAGTGTACAAAAAATTAGAGGCCGCTGTCGGTCCCTGAAAACGCATTATATTACTTTATTATTGTCCCTGCTTGTTTAGCAGGGCTTTTTTTTATTTTACGTTATTCTCCACTACACCACGTCATTCCCGACCTGATTGGGAATCCAGTTTGCTTTGTATGTATTCCCGATTTCGCGAGAATGACGTGAAAAACGAAGAGCGGGAATGAGGCTGAGACAAGAATATAGATTTCGGGCCTGTTTTTCTTACCTTGAAAAAACTCCCTGATTAATTAACAATAGTTCATGGTAAGATAAACACCTTCATTGTTAGTTATTAGTTTTTAATTGTTAGTTGAATTAGTATGTTCCAGATAGAATATTCACCTAATCTGAAATGAGAAGTTATTATCTCTTGAAGCAAAAATGCAGCCTTGCCTATCGTGGCAGCGAATTATTGCATCGATAATAAAGTGAAATTACTCAATAAGCCGAATATCAAGGATGTTGCTTCTATGGAGAAGCTCGCTGATGAAGCGATAAAAAGATCTAAGGATTATTTTGATTTGACTGATGATCTCGCGAAGAAATTTAGAGCATCTATTCTTTTGATACCATTCGGATTGATTAAATATGGTAAAGTGAAATTTGTTGGTAGTGGTGGCTGCAATATCGGCAAAAGACCTTTGGATACTTTTGATGATGCTTTAGTAAAAGCTGGTATCAAAATTACTCAAGGAGACTACAAAACGTACGAAGTTGTGAGTGAACCCAAAGGCAATATTATGCTTCAGGAATTTTCTGTGACTGCAGTGGAAGCGTTGTTGACGTATCTTGCTTTTACAAGACTGACTAGACCTATCAATATCTATCAAGTTGCTATCGAACCGCATGTTAGGAATCTCATTGATTTTCTCAATAGTGTCGGAGCAGATATTCATCTCAATGTCGATCATACTATTGTTGTCAAACCGTCCAAAATTAATATCAGTAAAAAAGAGTTCACCATTATCTCTGATTATATCGAAGCAGGAACATATTTTGCTATCGGTGCAGGAGCTGATAATTCTGAGCTCATCATCAAATGATGTAATGTCGATGATCTTTCCGCTATCTATAATGTGGCGTCCAAAATCGGGATCGATTTTAAGATTCTTGATAAGGAGACCATCAGAGTGAGTTCAAAGAATAAGAAGGATTACAAACCAGTGAAATTTGAGACGAGGATCTATCCAGGATTCCCTACGGATTTGCAGTCAATTTTTGGAACATTATTGACACAAGCGTCTTGAGTTTCCAAGATATTCGAGACTTTATATGAATGAAGATTTAATTATCTTACTGAACTCGAAAACTTATGAGCCAAAATAGAGATCCTAAATCCTCATGAAGCGATCGTTATCGGACCGACCAAATTAAGAGGAGGGTATGTCTCTTCCACGGATTTGAGATGCTGAGGCGCAATGGTACTTGCCGGTATTATGGCACAAGGAACTACTAATATTATGAATGAAGACATTATTGCGAGAGGCTATGATAATATCGTTACGAAGCTTCAAAAAATCGGTGTAAAAATCAAAGCTATATCATAATATTTATTTTTTTATATTACCACTATGAAAAAATTATCGTTATTGATGATGGGGTTGCTTGTTTTTGGGTTCGCATTTGCTTGAGGTACCACTACCTCTACTGTCATCAAAATAGCTAATCCTAGTATCATGCCACCTATATCATCGAATAGTGTAACTTATGCATTCAATGAAACCTGAGTGAAAACACTTATTAATCAGAAAAATATCTTACTTCAGGTCAATTGTAATAGTCCTGCTATACTACAATCTCTGGGATTCGGATTTTCTACTAAAAAGCTTTTTACACTCTGACTTGAAGAGGCATGATATGAGTACACTTTTGATCTCAGGAATTGTAGCTTGCGATGAAATAAGGTGAACGCCAACTATAGCTATAACAAATCCCTTACCGAAACAGAGGCTTTGGCTTTGGCTGATAGGTTTATGAAGACATCATTTATCAAAGATAAAGTATTTAATCAATTGGGCAAACCATTCGTCATATACAAGAATTCTAATGGGCCATATTATCCGATCAAGAAAGAAGGTATATGATATAGAGCTGATACAGTCCTTACAGGTATAGAGATTGATGATTCTGATGAAGAAGATGTTGCTCCTGAATATGTCTCATTCAGTATCATGTATCCTTATGTTATTAATGGTCAGGAAGTTTGGGAACAATATGGGAATAGAGCAGGTATCCAGCTTGAAGTCACTGCTGATGGTGTTATGAGTCTCAATGCGAGATTACTTCCCTTCAAATGAGCTAAGAGGAATTCTGAAAAGCTATCAGGTGATGATGCTGTTAATATCCTTAAGAATTGAGGGAATTCACCATTCTATGGACAGAGTCCTATTACTATAAATTTTGCTGCTCCTCAAAAAGTATTGGTATTGTTTACTATGCAGAAAGATAATAAGAATTATCTGTATATGTCTTCTGGTATCTGACTTAAATCTGATGTGAAGCAGGATAGATGGGCTCAACAATCATATACAATGATTTTGTCCGATTATAGGATCGGAAATATTGTGCAATAATATGTATTTATCGTATGAATTATAATCTATGAAAAAAATCAAGCGAATCGTCATTTTTACGTTGTTTATGGATATTCTTTGATTGACGGTTGTTATTCCTGCATATCCGAATCTGGTGAACTATTTCCATACGGATTATTTTATGATATCCTTGGGAGTTACGCTTTTTTCGTTATTCGGATTGTTCGCTAGTCCATTGATGGGAGCAGTTTCCGACAAATATGGAAGAAGACCAGTCTTGTTGATTTCTGTTGTTTTCACATTCCTGAGCTATGTGATTGTCGTGCTTTCGTGAAATATCTACGTGTATTTGTTTGCAAGAATAGTTGCATGATTAGCATCAGGAAACGTCTGAGCGATTCAATCCATTCTCAGTGATATTTCCGAGGATCATAAGCAGCGTACTGCTAACTTCTGATTGTTCGGTGCTGTTTTTTGAATAGTATTTATTATTGGTCCGGCAATAGGAGGGTGGTTGTTGGGATATGGTGTTAAAATGCCGTTTATTATCAGTGGAATATTAGCTTTTTTGAATCTTATATTTATTTATTGGTGAGTTCCTGAAACGAATAAATTTTTAGATAAAACTAAAAAATTCAGTGTAAATATTATCCGCATCTTCAAGGATATGTTTGTCTCCAATGAGAAAAGATATTATTTTGTCTTCTTTGTAGTCAATCTTGCTATCATGATCTATCAGATGTCTTTTGTGCTTTTTCTCAATCAAAGATTTTGAATTTCTGGTGAAACAAGTGGATATGTGATGGCATTGATTGGCTTGGTGATGGTTATTAATCAGTGATTTTTACTGAGTAAATTTTGGCTCAAAAAGTTTTCCAATAAACGTTTGATTTGAATAAGCATTCTTGGGATGATTGTGTGTTACCTATGAGCTTTTTTTGTTGGTTCCGCTTGGCTTATTGTTGCTATGGTTGCACTTAGCTGAATTTTTCAGTGAATCTTCCGTCCGGTATTTTCTAATATGATCTTGGGGAATAATCAGGATGTCTGACTTATCAATGGTAATATGGCTGCGTTGTCTAATTTAGCCAATATTTTTTGACCATTGGCAGGTGGGTATATAGTTGACTTGGGAAAGTCTCCGTTTGGATTGGTAACTTTGTTGCTGATCGTCGCTTATGTATATGCTAAAAGATATCTTGCTCGTGAGATTTCTTAGATCTCTTGCTATTTTCTCCGATACATATATACTATTGGCAAAGATATTTAATTTTTGTCGGAATAATGGTAGAAATCCAAGATGCTTTAGTATCATCTGAACAGGATCAGGATGTAGTATCTCTTCATCATCAGACTAAAGAACGTCTTAATCATCTCAAATCAGATATTGAAGCTGATAATCCTTCTTTGGACGAGGCTTTGGAAAAATATGATGGTTCTGGCTCTTTGGATCTTTCTGGAAAAGATATCACCTCCTATCAATTGGAGTCCGCATGGACTAAGCTTTCCGAATGTAAAAATCTGGAGCGTCTCGATTTGTCCAATAATCTGATTGAAGATCTTGGAAATCTCAATGCTCCTGCATTTCCTGGAATGACTTCCCTCAAATCGCTTGATCTATCAAACAACCGCATGATAGAGCTTGACGGACTCGCATTTGATCCTAAAGTCGCGAATAGATTGGAAAGATTATATATCAATACCAATGCCAATGTGAGTTCTTCAGGAGATAGCTATCCTTTTTCGTTGATCAGAAATATGTCTGCTTTTTCTTGACTGAAACATCTGTCTGCTGAAAACAACGATTTGACCGCAGAAAGTTTCTTGCATTATAATGACAAAAAGACCAAGCTTCCTGCGTTGGAATCTTTATTTCTAAAAGGTAATTCATTGGTTAATTTTGATTGGCTGCGTTTTTTTCCTGGACTTCATACCTTAGATATCAGAGATAATAAATTCATTAATCTTTCTCTCTTGGATGGATCTTATCAGGATCTTGCCGTTGGCGTACTGACCAATATAGGGTCTTCTTTTGCCGGTATCAAGGAATCCAACCTCAAAAAATTGTATTTGGACAAGAAGATTGTCGACGATCTTACTTATTTTGCATCTCATATTGAATGAGGGGATGAACTTCTTTGGATGAGAGATAAAAGGGGACTTATCATTTCTTCCTCTTGAATATAATGATTTTGTAACTTTTCATATATTTGTCAATCCTAATATCCTTGTATGGAGGATTTTTTTTGTTTTTTTCCTATGGCGAATATACTTATGTTATAAGATTTTATACATTATCCTTTCTTATGACTAAAAAAGATTATCTTATCAGACTTATGGAAGCATTGTCTCCAGAAGCACTTCCTATCGCGCCTAATCTTCTTGCTTTATTGAAGAACGACAAAATGAGCGCTAATTTGATAGATGTATTTTATGGACTTTTCCATGCTTATGCGCTTACTTTAAAGGATGAACAGCATAAAAAGCAAATAGAGCAGTCTATGACATTCTTGGATAAACTCAAACATGCAGAATGAGAGGAAAGTGTAAAGGATCAAAAGGATATCGAAGAGTTGGAAGGTATGTTACAAAATATTTAAATTTTTATTCTCTTATTGCATTATCATGACAGGTCCAGAAAATTTAAACAATATCGATCAGACTCTGGAGGATCAAAAAGTCAACGCTCAGGAAGCTACAGATCTAGCTAAGCAGATCAATGAAGATCCTGATAGCAAAAAATTGGAGAAAGATATCTCTAAGAATCTTACCTCGTTGTTTTCTTGAATCAACGCATCGGTAATGTCTAATGGAGAAGTATCGTCTACACTTTCTTCTGAAGATCTTTGAAATTATCTTACCGTATTGCGTTATATGGGAGATATGATCATCATGGATGATAATCAGCAATCCTTGTATAAACAGATCAGTTCTTTGGAGGATAAGCTTGACAAGAAAAGAAGGGATATCGATCCTCAATATAAGGCAGAACAAGAAAAACCTATAGAACTCACTCCAGAACAAAAGCAAAAAAACGAACAGGAACGTCAAAAGCAGGAACGCCAAAGATTTGAGGCTAATATGTCTGCTATAGGAGGAGACTTTGCTATATCATCATCAGAACTTTCTTATCTTCAAGAGGCTATTGATAAGTGATTTGCTGATAATATAAAGTCACGAGCTTGGACGGAAACAAAAGAAGGAAAGAAAATAGTTGGTCGTGATGCAAACAATAGACCTCAAAAAGAAATAATTACTACTAATTATTATTGGAATTCTTTGTTAGAGAATGGATTAAACAAGACGCCTAATATTTCAGAAGCTGACATCGTTGCTTATAAAAACGTTGTTGATCAACTGACTTGAGGGAAGTATGAAGGAAATGAAAAGATTTATGATGCTATAAATAAAAAAGAGTTTGATCTTATGTATGCCAATCTCAATGGCAATCCTGCGGTAGCTAATGATGTATATAAAAAATATACCAGCACCTATGATGCTAAGTCTGCTCTTGAGCTTTCGTATAATGATAAGACCAACTTCATTCAGCAGGAAGTGGACCCTGCACTTATTGATCGTTTAAATAAAACGCCATTGAGCGCTTATGGCATCTTTGCGGAACGAGAGAATTATCTTTCAAAGAACACTTCTGACGAAGCAAGAAAGATTTCTTATAATAATATCGTCAATGGAATAAATCCTGATAAGATCAAATCAGGAGAAAAATTGTCTATGGAGGATGTGTTCCGTCTCTCTGATACGCAAAAAGCAGATCTTGCTCGGAAGCTTGTCGCTATCCAGCCATTGTCTTCTAGCGAAAAAATCAAAAAAGAGCCAAAGTTGAACAATAGGACTCTCTGAGAAATCAGCGAAGCGTTGGCTTCTGGATATATGATAGTCAATGGAAGAAATACTATCGATAAGGCTAAAAGTACTATTTCCAAAGATCTCTTCTTGTCTTATTCTAGGATCATCAAGGATATGAGACAGGAGAAAATGCTTGCTACCTATGATTCCTTCTATAGACCAGGACAAATGGTCCCATTGATGCCTTCTATAGATGTTCCTGGAACAGGTGACTTGACCGGTACCGTATGAATAGGATGAGGTTCGAATGTAGGAAGGGAATGGTTTAATTATGACTTGGAAAAGTGAAGTGTGACGACCAATTCTATGTACTATGGTTTGGATAGTGAAAAGCCTATGAGTATCACCATATGAGCCGAATGATTGGATACGTTCACCTGAGGTAAAATAAATATTTCTCTGAAAAATGCTAACAAAGCGTATATCATATCTGGTGAGTATAAAGGAAAACAACAAAATGTCGCAGGTTCAGGAAAATTTGATTTAGGATCAACAAACACCGTATTGCCTGCGGATATCTCTGTGGTAGATAACAAAAACGGAACTTATAATATCGTTATTCCTCCGACTTACAGGGATTATGATATGGTAGTAACTACAGAGTCTCTTAGTAACTGATCTTCTAGTCATCCTTATGATGAACTTTCATTCCCTATCACGATAGATAATGGTAGATTGGGTAATATGGTTGCTCCTGAGTCTAATATATATAGCTTGGAAAATGAACAGCTGTTCCAATCAGGAAAATATGATCTTACTGCTGAATGACAGAAATATTATGCTGGCATGTTCAATGAATATTCTATCTATTCTAGCAAGACATTAGCTAAAAATATTCCTATCGTCTTTAGCGGAGGTGTGGATAAAAACTCATTTGATAATCCATCGCTCTTTATCTCACAGAATCAATCTGTATTGAATGCTATGGATTTCTCTCAGAGTCCAAAAATCCAGGCTTTCTGGAAAGAATTCCAGTCTCAGGTAGATGGCGATCCTGATTTCGCTCTTACTTTCAAGGATAATCCAGAACAGCAACAAGCGCAAAAATTGCTGCTTAAACTAAGGACATTGCAGTTATTGAAAATTCTATATGATAACAATGATATGAGGACTAAAGTGGAAAACGGAAAATTCCTTCTTGCCACTTGAGATATCAGAACAGATAAGAAATTTGTCAAAGCTGGTGTCGGAGAATTCTCTTATATCAAAAAGTAATTAGCGTATCTTATGATATAGCAAAAAAGATTAGCTGGGTGAAAGTATCCGCTAATCTTTTTTTTTATGTGGGATGATATTGCACCTATTCCAAATTGCAGAAATCTTGAACCAAGATATTGCATGTCGTATCGTATCCTATGGCTCATGTATTTACATAAGGAGATAGTACATTGTCTCTGTGCAGAGGACTTTCCATTAATCCTTGCATGATGTAAAAGACACTTCCATTAGGGGTAGTGAGATTTTCTGCAGCTCATTTGTATTGTCCTTCGCCTACTTTTATCAATTTTATTTTATTTCTTAAGCTTGATTTTTTCATTCTTTCGTATGCGCCGTTTCCTTCTTTATCATAATGGCAATAGGGATCATTTCGCCGCTGTGTTCAGCTTTTTTCTTTTGCAAAAGCTAAAGCGACGCTATCTAGCACGGTATTGTATTGCAATGCCGGCACATTATATTCTTTCCTTATTTCATTGATTCTTTCAAACATCACTTTTTTCACTACTTCCGGAGATAATAAAGAAATATCCATATAAAGCATCTTCTTGTAATCGTATTGGTCTAATCCAAGCAATTGCTGAGAGGTGCTTTTCTTCACTTGCTCTGTCTTGGCTTTATTTCCTGGAGTTTGAGAAAAAACATTCTGCGTCTGTATTGCTAACGTAGTAGCTCCCACCACCATTAATCCTGCTGCAATGTTATGAACCTTTCCCATACAGATAAGAGAGATAAATATTGATTAATATTATATATATTTTGTTTACAAAGTCAAATAAATTAACTTTATGCTTTTATCGGTCTCTCTTTTGGTAATTGACTTGAAATTCCGCGTTAAGACACTACATTGATGTAGAATTCAAAATTTAAAATTTAAAATTTGAAAAAATGGCATTACGTCCAGGATGATTTCCAGAGTATAGTCCTGCGCAGCAGATCGTTTTCGATGATATTGTGAAAATCATAGAAAAACATTATAAGCAATTTGGATATACCCATATCCATACGCCTGCAGTGGAATCAAATGCTGTCTTGTTGTCGAAGAATGGCGAGGAGACCGGGAAACAGATTTTCTGATTGTATGGATTAGCACAAGGTGCTGAAGATTTGAAGGACTATGCATTGCATTTTGATCTTACTGTGCCATTTGCAAGGTATGTCTTGGATCGAGAGCATGAACTGACATTTCCGTTCAAACGTTATCAGATCCAGCCGGTCCGGAGAGGAGAGAGAGCACAAAAAGGCAGATATAGGGAATTCCGGCAATGTGATGTCGATGTCATCCGAAAAGATGATAAGAAAGCAGATTATCTGTATTATGATGCAGAAGTTATATTAGACTTATATAAAGCAATTCGTGAAATCATTGTATATGGGAAGTTAGATGATGAGCCAATTTTCCATATCAATAACAAGAAGATTGTGAATGGATTACTGATTGCATTGTTCAAGACTCCTGAGTTGAAACAACAAGTTTCTACCTTGATAGATAAATACAATAAGATCGGTGAAGAAAAATTTGTTCTTTCACTTAAGGAATTGGATATCAACGATAGAGAAATAGAAAAATTGTTGCAATTCTTACATATTGATATCAAACATGAAAAGGATGTCTTAGCACTCAAGGGGGTTGTGAAAAGTGAAGAATTTGATAGAGGATTGGATGAATTGATTACTGTTATGAAGTATCTGGATATGTTCAACGAAACAATGTGATGAGTCTGATATATAGTGGATTTTAAGATTGTCAGGTGATTGGATTATTATACGTGAACGGTTTTTGAGTGTTATGTAAAAAATGATATAGCGCTTGGTTCTATCTGCGGAGGAGGAAGATACGATAATCTTACCGGATATATTGATTCCAAAAAAAAGGATTATTGTGGAGTCGGAGGAAGTATCGGAATTTCGAGAATATTGGGCAAACTGTTTGAAAAAGAGAATACCTTCCATGAGCAGAAGACCGTGACGGAGTACCTGTTTGTTAATTTTCCAGAGACTATCAAGGATGTATTTGAGCTTGCCGGTGTATTCATCAATGAGGGCAAAAATATCGAAATCTATCCATTCGCAGACAAATTAGGAAAACAATTCGCTTATGCAGATAAAAAGTGAATTCCTCATGTCGTTATTTTCGGAGAAGGAGAAAAAGCATTGAACATATATAAGATTAAGGAGATGAAGACAGGTAATGAAAGGGAGATTAGTTTATAATGTATTTTACAACATTGTGAAAAGATAAAAAAAGATCTGGAAAGCCAGACCTTTAATATAATGTTGCTATATATATTATACCACTGATTGCTATTGTGATTGCTAATATTGTGATAATGACAAATATTAAGAATCCGAATGCATGTTTTCTGGTATAGGCATATCCACCGAATACTTCTATCATGATATCTATGAGTTTTCCAAAAATCATGATACACGGGTTTACTTTATAGGTTTTTTTTGGTTCCATATCCATTATTTTTTATATTTGACATTTTGTTTTTGTAATATATAGATTTTTTTTTGATAAAATCAAATCTTTTTTAATCGCTTGATTTTCTCCGCTAAGTAAATAATAATTCTTTATTGTTTTTATCTCGTAGGGAGACGTATGTCATTGCTTCAATTCGTTATTATCCTAGCCGCTGTCGTGTTTATCATCTTTGGTCTGGATCTCTATAAGCACAAGAAGATGAATGTTCTTCATTTTTTCGTGTTTTTTGTAGGCGGTACGTTGGTCGTTATCTTTGCATTAAATCAACAGTTATTAGATAACTTTGGTAAATTTTTTGGTATTGCTAGAGGCGCTGATCTGCTCGTCTATATCTCGCTTATCGTGCTCTTCTATTTCTATATCAATGTGCTCAATAAACAGACCAAAGATACATTTCAGCTGACCAGACTCATTTCTCAGACCGCTATCGACAAAGGATATCTCGAGAACAAGGAAAAGATCGTTCATCGGCATAATGAAGGGGAAAAAGATGATTTCATATTCAATATCAGATGCTATAACGAGGAAAAAGCTGTCGGTCATGTCATTGATGAGATCGTTCATGCAGGATTCAGAAAAATAGTCCTTATCAATGATGGGTCGGCTGACAATACTTTGCAAGTACTTTTGGATAAGCAGAAACAATATAGTGACAATATGATCATCGTACTTTCACATACGATAAATAGATGAGGAGGTGCAGCAAATCAGACTGGATATAATTTCATTAAGAAATATTGAGATGAGCTCAAGATTAAACGATTCGTTGGATTTGACTCGGACGGACAGATGGATGTGAAGGATATGGAGACGTTCATGAAACATATCCATGCTGATGAAAAACTTTGATTGGATCTGGAGAACAAGAAGCCTGATCTTTATCTCGGATCTAGATTTATCGAGGGAAGCAAAGTCGATAATATGCCAATCATGAGAAGATTTATCCTCAGAATAGCGAGGTTGGTTACCAGGATACTTTATGGTGCAAAAATTTCTGATCCACATAATGGATATAGGGTTATTTCACTTTCAGCATTGAGAAAATTCGTTATTACTTCAGATGGTATGCATTATGCGAATGAGTTGAATGAACAGATCAAAAGATATCATATGAAATATGTCGAGATACCTGTTCATATCAGATATACAGATTATAGTATCCAGAAATGACAAAAAAATTCTAATAGTTTGAAATTAGCTGCTGAGATGATTTATAAGAAAATATTTTATAGATAATTATTAGCTTGGTGTATAAGGCTTGAAGTGTAATATATGATAATGTTGCTATAGTTCATAATACAACAAATCTTACATTATTCATTATTAATTTTTAATTGTTCATTGTTTTGAAATATGATAGATCTAAAAAAAGTTCGTGATAATGTCGAAGGATATAAAAAGATTTGTGAGCAAAAGGGGAAAAAAATTGATGTGGAGTGAATTCTCAAAAAGGATGATCAGAGAAAAGAGTTGCAACAGAAGATCGATGCGATGAAATTCCAACAGAAAGAATTGGCTGCAAAAAAGGATTATGATTGAGCAAAAGCGTTGAAAGGAGACATCCAATCTTTGGAGGAACAATATGATGATATAGTAAAAGAGCTTAATATGGAATTATTGAAGATGCCGAATACGGCTTTACATCCTGATGTTCCTATTGGCAAGGATGAAACGGAAAATGTTGTCATCAAAGAGGTTGGCAGGATTCCAGTATTTGATTTTGATCCCAAGGATCATATTACGTTGATGAAACTCCATGATATGGTTGATATCGAAAGAGGAGTGAAACTTGCTTGAGCACGTAGTTATTTTTTGAAATGAGATGGTATGTTACTTGAACAGGCGGTTTTGCAATATACATTAAAAAAACTTGTAGAAAAATGATTTACTCCTATGAATGTACCAAATATTGTCAATCCTGAATGTCTTATCGGAACAGGATATTTCCCTGGAGGAGAGGAGGATGCGTATCGGCTAGAGAGGGATAATCAATGGTTGATAGGAACTTCTGAGATTCCTGTCACTGCATATCATATGAATGAAGTATTGGAGGAAAAAGATCTTCCGAAAAAATATTGTGGATATTCTGCGTGTTATAGAAGAGAAGCTTGAACCTATGGAAAGGATACAGCATGACTTTATAGAGTTCATCAGTTCAATAAGGTGGAACAAGTTGTTATTTTACCTGAAAATGAAAAGATGTCTAATGAATACCATCAGCAGATTTTGCAGAATGCTATGGATATCTTAGATGATCTCAATCTTCCTTATCGTGTATTACAGCTTTGTAGTGGTGATTTGGCTATTGGTAAATATAATTCTCATGATTTGGAATGCTGGATGCCATCACGCAATGCTTACGGAGAAACACATTCCGTGACATCATTTCTCGATTTCCAGGCACGTAGATTGAATCTCAGATATCGCGACCCGGAAGGGAAAATAAAGTATTGTTATACAATGAATAATACTGCTATTGCAACACCGAGAATATTGATTTCTATTATTGAAAATAATCAGCAAGCTGATGGAAGTATAAAAATCCCTGAAGTATTAGTTCCATATATGGGAAAAGAATTTATCAGCAAATAATTATCAGCTTTTTAGATAACAAAAAAGCTCCTGACAAGGAGTTTTTTTTAACGACAGAACTGATGGTAGTCGTTCGGTTGTTTTTACTAGAGTGTAATGGAGGCACCTATGGGATTCGAACCCATGAACCGAGGTTTTGCAGACCTGTCTATTAGACCACTCTAGCAAGGTGCCATTTTGGTCGTGTTGCATATATATGAATTCTCTTTTCCTTTTCAATTCTAAATTATACTATAAAAATTTAAGTTCGAAATGCACAGGAAGTAAATATAAGCAAAAGTATTTATTTCCGTGAGATGGAAAATGGCGCATACACAGTTATCTAAAGAAGAAAGAGAACTTATAGCAATACATTACAGTCAATGATCGAGTTA
>CAZBWI010000010.1:0-11775 GCA_964495825.1 uncultured Candidatus Peribacteria bacterium
AAAAATAATAAAAGATATTTCATATGTGTATAGTTTATCTAATAAAAAATATAGGGAAGGAATTGCCTTCCCTATAAAGAGTAGGGTAATGAAAACAAGATGAATTCATTACTGAGCATTGAAAGTAAAAGGAACACCGATTTTGCACGATCCATTGTTGTTATAAAGTACACAATGTGCATGGGGCGCAGTAGAGGTTCCTCCAGACATACCAACATAACCGATAATTGTTACTCCTGCCTTAATATATGTGCCAACGGATAGTGTCGGTGCATATTTCAGATGAGCTATACGAAAAACATATTTAGTGCCATTAGAAGCCTCTTGCTCTATGTCTATGGCATTTCCATATCCAGATGAATTAACCATTATTCGTATAACTTTTCCATCTAAGGGAGACTTGACAGTAGCGCCATTGTCAGCGTAAGGAGTAGAACAGTTTTTATTCCAATCTACAGCATAACTATCATCAGCCTGACAGCCTTGATTATAGTGTCCTCCTTCGCCAGGTCCGCTTCCACATCCGCCAGATTCATTTGCACCTATCCAATCAAGTCGATTGTACCAACTTGATCCATCAGCTCCAAAAGGCCAAGAAATGGAACTTGTGCCTGAATAACTGAATGTATTTTTGCTGTTCCATAGGTCTGAATAACTCGAAGTGTTGATGGGATTTTTACTGATACTATACACATAGTTGTAAGCAAAACATCCACTATTGGAGATTTTGGTAGATAATAACCAATAGCTTCCTGTTTTTGTCATAGGTAGATACGTTGTAGTGCCAGTTGCACGATCATAGAGCTTTACAGACAAAGACAATGTGCCAATGACATCATATACTTTGAATGTATAATAGGTAGAATTAGGTCTGCCAAAACGTGGGGATACTGTGTATCCTGTAATTGTTCCAGCTTTGAGGTGTAAAGTATCCAATGATCCTGAGGTAGAATCATTTACCGAAGAAGATTGATTGTCTGCAACGGTCATATTTTGGTTGTCGACCGGAGACATATCCTCTTTTTGGCAGGCTCCTAAACCTATGAGGAGCAATACTGCCAAGAAAACAAACTGTTTCATGATAATAAGATTTTTGGGTTGTTTGACATTATTTGACATGATTCACCAATAAGAGTATATATCCAGGAGGATCTCTTGATGAACAAGATCAACCTTTTTGCTTCCCGTGGCTAGCTTGGGAAGATATCCATGCGATGATCGGTCGCATGTTTTTTTATTTTTTTTTGTTTACGGGTGTTTATATATAAGGAATATAAACCATGATTGACCCGCCCTTACGCTCCGGGACCTTCCGGAGCAGGCGGATAGTTCTGTTTGTTGCCATGCAAACATAAGGTATGAGTGCTAAGTACGCCTGATAAGTAGAGCAATACTTCATCTTGGTACGATACTTGCTCATCACCGTGCGAGATTGTAATTTGACAGAAATGGAAAAAAATGGACAAAGGTAGGACAAAAAAATTAAATTAAATATTAATAGTTACGAACTAAGAATTTGAAGGAAAATTATGTATATAAAAAAATGCCCGATCTCGGACCGAACATTTTAGATAAGGGTATACCTAGGTTTTGAGAGAAAAAGACAAAAATAAAAAGACAGATTAGATGGAAAAGACGGGATAGATAGTTTGATCTTATCGGTCTAATCCGTCTAATCCACCTTTTATTGAAGTTTATTTAGTCTTTTTGAGTTCATTTCGTAGTTTTTCTTGCTCTTTAGATAATTTTTTCGGTATTTCGACCTGCGGAATAATATACAAATCTCCCTTTCTATTCAAAAATCCTCCACTACCAAATCCTTTGTTGCTGATTTTGATCATATCACCTACTTGGGTACCTTTAGGGACTTTGATTTTCAATTTGCCTTCAGGATGATCAACGGTGATTTCTCCTCACAGCACCATATCATAAATACTAATAGGCGTTTTGACATAGAGATTATCACCTTTTCTTTCATATAACCTAGAATTGATGACATTGATCTGGACATACAAGTCACCGACATGATGTTCAGAAGACTCGTCACCTTTGCCAGCAAATTTGATATATGCTCCGGGTTTGATACCTGCAGGTATTTTTACTTCCAAGGTTTCTTTGATTTTTTCCAATCATCCATTAGCCAACACTTTGCCATCTTTGGTATAGATTTTTCCGCTTCCTTGACATGTTGGACAAGCACTTTGGCTTTGCATGATACCAAATGGTGTTTGAATGTGTTGAGTCACGGTTCCACGTCATTTACACGTATCACAAGTTTTAGATTCTGCGCCGGCGACTTTTTTTAGTCTACTGTACGCTATCTTCTTGGTGACTCCGGTATAAGATTCTTCGAAACTGATATCTATGGCTACCTGGATATCTTCCCCGCCTTGAACTCTTTTTCTCCTCGATCATCAGCCGAATCCACCACCAAAAATACCTCCCATCAGGTCACCAATATCAAAATCACCGAAATCAAATCCTCACTGACCTCCGAATCCGCCTTGACCTCCAAATCATCAGAAATTCACTCCATCAAATCATCAGAACCCTCCTTTTCTGAAACTATCATATTGTGCTCTTTTTTTCTCATCGCCGATGACTTGATAGGCCTCATTGATCTCCTGGAACTTTTTTTTATCTCCACCTCTGTCCGGATGGTGTTTGATAGCGGCCTTCTTGAATGCTTTTTTGATTTCTTCTATTGAAGCATCTTCTTTGACTCCGAGAATCTCGTAATAATTTTTTTTGATATCAAAATCCATTATATATATGTAATTCAGAATGTAAAATGTAGAATTCAGGAAATACTATTTTTTCATATTATTTTTTGTGTTTTTAATGATGGTTACAATTATTTTAGTTATTTCCTAGCATTCTTTTTGTAATTCTTGGGTAGATTCATCAAATCACTGCTCAAGTAATTTTAGCCAAAACATTGTTTCTCTGGTTTCCTTAAGTGCTATATTCATTTTATTGATAAAATCATTTTTACTGGTCCCTGATTGAGCCTCTGAAATGTTGGCACCGATACTTGTTCAAGATCTAAATAATTGAGAAGCTATTTCATAATATTTCTTTTCTTTCAAAGAAAGTTGATATTTGCTTATTTTTACGGCAAAATCAAATACTCTTTCAGTTATTTTTTGATTCATTGTCTAATTTGTTATATAAAATAACTCATTTTCTGAATTTTGAACTATGAATTCTGAATTCATTAAGAATAGCACTTCTAGTTTTAAGGTGATATTATAGAGATTTTTCTGGAAATTGCAAATTGTTATCCAAAAAAAAGCCAAAAAAAATTCCAAAAATTTGACAGGAAAGAATTTATAAGTATACTTATTATATGTTTTTTATTATTATCGCAATATTATGGAAAATAGTATGTGAGTAGAAACAATAAATAAGGCTGAGTTGAACAATGAGGTACAGCAGATTACAGCAGATCTTACACAGGAAGAGAAACGTGAAATTGCTAATAAAGCAAAATTACCTACGGTTACGGTGTCTGAAAAAAAAGCCAACCAAGAGAGTGGTGTAGCTGAAAAAATCCCTGAAGATCAAGCGAATAATATGAGGATGTTCGTAGAAAAATACGGTAAAAATCCTAAATTTGAAAAGATTATTCAATCAATAATTATAGATGGAGGTGCTAACGGAGAAAAATTTATTCCCTTCTGACCAAAACAAAGGGAGTTGGAAAATACTATTACGAATGTCACTAAGTCGCTTAGTGAAAAAGGGTATAATCGAAAATTATTTTTGGAACAAAAATGACTTGTTGTACCTACAGATATTTCAACACCCAATTCACAATTTCTAGATGCACAGTTAAAAAATAATCTCAATGAAGAGCAGCAATCTGATCTTTTGAATAAGTGGCTTTCTGCGGCTAGGGCATTACAGATGTTGGATGTGTTCAATAGAGATCAGATCCAAACCTTAGTTTCAAATCCAAAATTTACTATCAAGGTAGAGCCATATAAAGAGATAAAGAATGAATTGAAGTTTGCCTCATTCAATGTCCTTACAAATTCAGAGATGCTTAAGAGAAATCCTCTTCCATGAGAAGTGAAATTTAAATTTTCAGAAATATCATCCGTACAATCAGGAACAGAAGGTGGTGAATATAATCCCGATGCTCTAAAAGTTAATCAATATTCTATATGAAGCATATCCAACAAGAAAATTATAGATCCGGTTACAAAAGAGGAAAAATATTCAATTAATCGATCAAATACCAATTCGACAACTACAACTCCTGATCCAGTTGTTGGTCAATGAATATGAACAACTGCACTCAAAACTATCATAGGGCCTTACCAATCAAAAGCCTTTTCATCATGAACATATACAAAAGATCTCTATACTAATATGGAAAATTTCAGTCCATATGTGATCAATAAAAACGACAATATTCAGAAACAAATAATCAATGGGAATGAACGTACAGAAAGAAATTGACCATTGTATGAAGTGAATATACTTGCCAATAAGATAGGTCCAGACCATCGATTAAACAATTATTTTGATATAAAAAGAGAAAAGAATACGATATCATGAAGAGATAAAATAGTTTCGATAACCATGAAAAATTCGTTGAGATCAGGTGACGTAAACAAGGATTATCAAACGTCATTGGATATCATAAACAAGATCTATCAAGAACAAGGTATTGTTGATGAAAATTTCAATACATTCTTTATGAAGAATAAGGAACATATACAGAATGATAACGACTATAAGAATTTGTTGGCAACAGGATTTGTTAAATAAATATAATATTTATATGATTACCAAGAGCTATGAAAAAAATACATACACGTATCCATCATAAAGATTCTATAGAGATTCCTAGAAGAAAGGTAAATGTTTCTATGGTAAAAAAAATTATCCGTAACATGTTGATCACAGGATTGTTGATGACAAATATAGCATCCTATGCACAGAAGGATAGTATACTCCCCAAAAAAGAAAAGCCTAATATGACTATAAAAAAGATACAGATACCCAAGGTTGATCACCAAAAAATTATCAAGATCATGCCAGAATATATTCTGGATCAATATGGAAACGAAATAGGACTGGCTCTTCTTAGAGAGCATTTTATGATAGAGATCAACGCTGTCAGGAAGAAATATAATAAAGGTGAGGTAGTTATGGATGAATATCTTAATCAAAAAGCCCAGGAATATGCTCAATATATGTCTGACAATGAGCATTTTTCTCACTATGATAAACAAGGCAGAACTTTGGATGCATGGATAAATGTTGATAATCATAAATATTATCAAATAAACGAAGTATTGAAATTCGGTGTAGACAATATCAAAGAGACAGTAGAAGGTTGGATGAGATCTCCTGGACATAAGGCGACAATCATAGAGTCAAAATACTATGGAGAAAAAACAATTTTCAATAGGTGTTGATTCGGATATAAGGATGGATATTACATTTTTATATTCTGAGCCAAATAGATTTTTTTACTTATTTTTAGGTATATAATATGGATATTACTTCAATAATAGATAGATATAAGAGTTGTTCATTTGATGAGAAAAGGGAGAAATTGGTTGGATTATTGGAGGTTTTTGTTCAATATAGGCCAGAGATTAATGATGTAATTATGTTTATACAACAAGGCAAAATATCAGAACAGGATATGATAGATACATATGTATCGTTTATTACCTCAATCAATGACATAAAAAAAGAAAGTCTAGAAAAATCACTGGACAAGATAACCATTCTTCATCAAAATACACTAGCGATTCATAAAGCCGAGGAGGCTGATAAGGCAAAAGAAGGGAATTTGGAGGATGTTCTCAAAAGAATATAAAAAATACAATACATAAAGATGAATATTGGCGATGATATTCATTTTTTATGTATTTCAAAAATTTATTAAAAATCATAAAGAAGTTCCCGAAAATTTGACAGGAAAGGATTTATGGGTATAATTACATAAGGATTTTTTATCTCATTATGCTCTCGTATATGACTATCAACCAGCTCTTGGAGGAGTTCTATAATCTACCTCTCGAAAAAAAGAGAGAGAAACTTGAGTTAATGATTGAGCAGATGAAGGATTCTGATGATATATTTCCAAAGTTACTTTCCAAGATACCTACTATGCCGGAGACATCGATGTTTGTCTTGTATCATGATATCATGATGTTTGCAAATGCAATAACAGAATACAAAAGAACTAAGAACACAGCCGCATTGACTAAAGCAGCATCATATCTTGAAAAAATACATCTGCTTGAGGAAGAACAAAAAAAGCAGGATCAGAAGGATATAGAAAATATCGAAAATATGTTTGCAACTATGTAATTTTTATTCCTTATTATATACTATGCCAGGAGAAGTATTAGCTATAGAAAATATAGAGAAGGCATCGAAAGAGATGAAAAAAGAAGAAGTAGATGCTATCAATACCATTAATGATTTTCTGGGAAAAAATAAATGAGACGATGAAGCTATAAAACAGCTCCAATGAGATATTTTAGAAATTCCTGAAAACATCAAAGAGATGAAGGATATATACAATAAGGTAAAAGACAGAGTTAAATTTTCTGAAGCATATTCCAATGATGAATATATATCATACAAAAAAGATATCGTATATTATCTAAAGAACAATATGGGGAAATGATATAATGAGGCATCAGAAACTTCATTGTATAAGATAAATCCTGTTATGATCCAAACTAAGCTTTTTGAATATAATACAAGCAAAAACGGTATAGAAAAACCAATAAATATACCCAAATTTATGACCAATTTCTATGCAGAAAGGATAGCATATACTAAATTTACATCTATAAATGGAACAGAATGAGAAAGTAAACAACAAAACAAGGAGCACAAAACAGGGAAAATCCTTGAATTTACAGATGCAGAAAAACAATGAATTAATGATAAAGTGAATATGGTGATAAATGATAATTTTTTGGATCTCAGAATCATAGGACAGGCTAATGGTGTGTTACCTGAAAATCCTGATGGAATAAAAGAAACCTATAATACTCTCAGAGCACAAGTATTCAATGAATGTGATGATAAGATTAAAACTGAGTTGGGGAAGATATTTCCTGAATTCAACGAGAAAAATTTCAGTAAGGATAATCCTGATACGTGGAATATGGGATATGCTATGTCTAGGGTATTGAAAATTCTTTCTGTGATGGATGCTAATCAGAAGAATAAGCTCTTTGCTTCAGAAGAATGATCAGCAAATATATTTAAAAAGGATAACAAAAATATTTATGCCTCACTTGGAGAAGTAAAATTCATTTTCAGAGCAGTAGAGGAAAAATGAGATGAATATACCTTATGAAATATAGAAGTAGAACCTACTAAAAGCAAGATAAAAGAAATTATTAAGAAAAATGCTGATACTATCCTTAAACAATTAAACAGTACCTCTATAACATTCGAGATCGATTATGAGGGGAAAAAGGATAAATATGTATGATCAAGTTTTTTAACTAAATATGTAGGCAAAACTATGAGAGCCTATGAATTTATAAACACAGCAACCGATATAGAACAAAAAAGAGAAAAAGAGGCTTTTTCTGGTGATTCTGATCCTTATTTTAAGGATGCATATGATGTTAAAGATTACCACAAAAACATGAACATAAAAATTCCATATAGTGATATAGGAAAATATCCAGAATTTATAACAAAAGATGGTGATAAGATATACACGAATCCTATGTCTTTCAAGGATGCACTAAGATTCTACAAAATAGTGAATAAAGATAATCAACGTGCTATTGATTATGCTCAAAGAACTGAGGATATGCTCGAAAATTTCGAGTATCTGAATACATATATCAACAATAATCCTGATATCAAAGAAGATCTCGCTAAGGAAGTGGTCAAAGGTCGACACGGAGAGGAAAATAGCACGACACGTACATTGTTAACGATGTTGGGAGCTAAATTTATTGGAGGTAATGAGGTTAAAATAGGTAATATGGTATATACAGCAACAAAAGAATAAAAAACACATATCGTGTTATCAAAGAAAAATCATTAGGTGTAGTCTATTTTTTTCCTACATCCATAACAAAAAATCCTATTCGTTCACTGAAATTTCCTCTTATCATTTCTCCACCATAAAAACCTATTCCAATCTCATTAATATCTTTATGGAGAAAGATTTCTCTGTGTTTAGGCTCAAGCAATCGGTCATGAATAGTATTGTAAATATTAGTGTATGATCTGTCGATATTTTCTCCCATCAAATCAGAGGAATATCAAGCATTCTCCAATCTTTGCTCAAATGATATTCATTCCTTAGAATCATGCTTGTATCGATTATTTTCAAACATATATTTGGCATAGTTTTGGGCAGTACTATTCAAGATAGGATTTTGTTGTAGCTGTGATAATCCATACTGTTTCCTGATATTATTGATTTCCTGGAACATATGATATCTGATGATATCTATCGCTTTTTTTTGCCCATAGATGTATATAATTCTTTCGCAAAAATCATGTATGATTTGTGTATGATTGAGTGTATCTTCGACAAGAATCATCTCAGAGGATTGGAGGGTATTTTTGGAAGCATTGTTGATACTGGAGGTTGTAGCTTTTTTTTGTTTGTTCATATTAGAGTTTGTTGTATTTTGAGCGGTATTAAGGTTGCTAGCCAATAATCCTGCAGTGGTCATCAAAGCCATTGCAAATTTCAACCATTTTCTCTTTGATGATTGTTTAGGATTTCAAGGTATAATATTTTTTTTATTCATCCAATACCGTTTTAGTGAATAAAAATATAAACTTATTATATTTAAATAAAAAAAAATGTCAAATAAATTATGAAATAAATTCTAGCATACATTCTATGAAATAAATTATAGCATACATTCAGTGTACAAATTAAAAATGGAATCCATGTAAAATTCGATATAAAATAATATTGCTTTTTATAGAAAATATATATAAGATGATTCAGAATAAGAAATGAATAACCCAATGGTTTTCCTATAAGAGATTTTGTTTACCTGTTTTCTTCATGGATATATATCTAATTGTTTTTTAAGAAAATAAGGTTGTTTGCTCTTATAGGTTTACATTGGTCCTGCCCCGGTGTTCCGGGGCCTTGTTTTTTTATAAAAAAATGTGTAACAAAAAAATAAGAATACTCTTACCTCTTGAGATTTTTGAAGTAAATGGTAATTAATTATTTTTTTTCATCGCTAATCCGCACGGCATCTTCTTGACCACGAACAGATAATAATTGACACCAAAGAAAACTAATGCCATCACCGTAAAAATAATAATTTTGTTCAATCTATTCGTTCATTGGATCAGGATAAATATCATCATGATGAGTGATCGTATTCGTACAAATCCCCTGATTTCTTTTCTATTTCGACCAAGTCACAAAAGTCTATGATGCAGATGTGTATAATCCCCTTTCAAAGGATTTTTTTTCATGACAAAAATTCTCCACAATCAGACCCATATCGCGTCGAAGATCACTAACGACAAAGCAACAATGAGTGTCCCTATTTTAGCTCCTCCGACGACGGAAAGATAGGCGAGTGCGAATCAGAAGAACATGACGCCGACATCTCTCATTAGTCCCAATGGTTTGTATTCTACAAAAGTAGAGACGAGTGCAATAATAAAGAGGATATAAGCAATATTTTTTACAAATACTAATATCTGCGTATTTGTTTCCGTAAAATTCGTATACTCCTTGAAGACGACGAATTGGATCAATAAGAATATCGTCAAAAAGCCGATACTAGATACACCACTTGCTTGAGCATAAATTCAATCGAATCGATTGATAGCATTGATACAGAGGATAGATCGAAGTGCAAAAAAAATAGCTAACAATCGTTGTGGCATGACCCATATATGACCATGGATGATAAATTCTTGTGGACCGATATTTCCTATCCAAACTGCCAACAACGCACCTACAATATGTCCGATCAATCTAAATATTGGTGGTATTTTACAATTAATTTTCCCAATATAATGAAGTTCTTCGAATAATTCAAAAATTACGATAGGCAACGAACCGAAAATCAATCCTCGGAAAAGATTGCTGCTCAAGTACTGCGGGAAGAGGACGGATATACTTACGATGAAGCCGAGATAAACAAAAATCCCTTGGATGGTCGGTACCGGTTTTCTGGTATTTTTCAGATCGTTTCCGGGTTTATCAAGGACTTTTAGCCAACGAAAGAGTTTCAGCCCAATCCGAGCAAATGTGATAGCAATAACAATAACTAAAAGGTAATCTAACATATATGATGGTAAGAATAAAAAAAGAGGAGTGAAACCACTCCTCGTATATTAAGATTTTTGATATGGATTTCTAATAAAAATGAATTATTCGTTTTCTATTACCTGATTTGTTTGGGTGAATAAATTTTTTCACGAAACTCATATATTTTCTTCATTGCTTACAATATTATTTTCAGGTTGTGATTTTGTATCTTCTTGATATGGTTCTATAGATGCAACAAGAGTATTATCTTGTGTTGTTTCATTTTGTATTATAAGTTTATATTTTTTTGATTGTTGTTCTTCTCATAATCCTTCACCTCTATAAAATACTACATAGTTAGGAGTTAATTCATACATATCAATAGATGTTGTAGTAGTACCATCTAAACTGACGATATCAAATACTCATCCTACAAAATCAATAGTTCCTATAGTAGGTTCTGTGTCTTCTGGGAAAGTAGTCTGTATTGTTTTGCCTTCCCAATATTTTTTCAAAGCAGTATATCTTTCTTGATATACTTGAGCATATGTTTTTCAGTCTGGATCACCTGGATATAGATGTTGGCTATCATAGTGTTGTAAGAGATCTTCTGTAAGCACTAGTGGTTGTTCCTGATTTGTTTCTATTGAGATATTCTCAGTATCAATTTCGTTGTTTTCTGTTTTAGAAACAGGATTTGGTTCAATTTGAGAAGTAGGAGGTATTTGTGTGCTAGGTATGACAATTTCTGGAATAGTATTAGGTATTTGTGATATTTGTTTAGGTTCTATAAATGATAAATTTTCACGGTTTTCTATGATATCTGCCTGCTGTAAATTGATATGAACTTTATCTTCAGGAGCTGAATACATGGTTGGGCTATTTTCATTGTTAGTCACATCACGGAAGACAAGTGTATTGTTCTGGAAATCATCTATAGCGAGGATAGTTGGCATCTGAGTATTAGGATCGGTATATTTAATGAGAATTCCCTTTCCGTCTACAATCAACGGCATATCTTTGATATCAGAAGATCGTTGTCCCTTTCAATCGTTTCTTGATATTTGTATATTATCTTTATTCATGAGAGAAATTTTACCTTCCTTGATAGTTAAGGCATTGATTATCTCATCATACTTATCATAGAGAATTTTTTTAGTTTCGATTTGGAGATTAGTTAAATTAGTATCTGTAGTTATTATTATATCCTTATTAGCTTGGTTTTTGAGTTCTTCCAATTTTTTCAAAAGCATATTTTTGATCTTGATATTTTGCTCTTTTGTTCATGTATAGTTTTGTATACCAGCATCTTTTGCTAGTTGTTGTTTATCTTTATTCCAGTTGAACCCGAATGCTGTAGCAAGATTATAGGGAGTTTCCTTAGAATAATTTTTGTTTGTGTCTGGTATTCTATCAAGAGTAAGTTGTTCGATAGCCATAAAATTATCTGATAAAAATGTAACAAGTTAATTATAACCAGAATTTATTTTTTGTCAATTTTTGTTATAATTGCAGCAATTATGGTT
>CAZBWI010000011.1:0-28819 GCA_964495825.1 uncultured Candidatus Peribacteria bacterium
TGATCCATATATCATCTGTGAAACATTGGATAATGGATCTCTTCTTGGTTCGATAAATACATTTTCCATATCTAGTAGATACTGGTTAATGTTGTTGGCTTTTTTGTAATCATCACCTTCGTAAATATATTTATTTTGGAAATGTTTTTTACCAAATCCGACAATAACCACCAATACTGCGGCTTTTTTCTTTGCCTCGTTATTCCATTTAAACGGTTTATATCCAAATTTAATTTCAATTCCTTTTTCAAACAATGGTTTCCATAGACTGGTCGCTTGTTCTCCTTGCACAATGCTGGATGTAGCAACAAACGCAGCCTCTATATGTGGATAATCCATCATGTATTTCTGGCTTTTCTTAAACCATCCACATACATAATCCAGATTTGCGCTGGCTCCGGTAGAAACCAATGCGCGCTTTTGTTCGCTGGACATTACGGCAGATCCACGAAACGGTGGGTTACCAATAATGTAATCTGCATATGGCCAATCAATTTTTAATGCGTCTCCGATGATAATGTTGCTAAAAAACGAAGTTGCCTTTTCTGCAGCACTCTCATAAAGTTCAATTCCGTAGAACTGCCTTTCCGAGACCTTTGGTTGACCTTTTGTTTTTTTTATGATTTCTTTTTCAATCTTTAAAAGTTCATCATATGTGACATACAAAAAATTGCCACATCCACACGCAGGATCAAGAAATCGAAGTTTCGCTATATGATCATGTAATTCTTCCAGGTCACATCCAGGATCATTTAGTTTTTCATATAATTCGTTTAAAAACAAAGGACGAATAAGACGCAGTATATCATTTTTTCCTGTGTAAAATGCACCAAGTTGCCTGCGTAATTTGTCGTATTCTATGATGTCTGTTTCAGTGTAAATCATTTTATTAATCTATGATAACGAATAATATATAAAGAAACATCAACGAAAAGAAAATGACGTCTATTTTTTCAATTTTTAATTTCATTTTGATTCACCTCCTTGTAAATTTATATTCTACACAATAATAATTATTTGCGTCTTTTAAAAAACTATAAAAAATATCTTTTCCGTAATCAAATTCTTTTAAAATTTCTACATACTTTTCGTTTGTATGTATATTTTCAATTGATTCAATGATTTCAGCAAAAGACTTCATGACGTCTTCATCGCCGGCCGCAATGCCATCTGCATTCTCTTTTGCAAAGTCGTTGATCATCTTAAAATACGCCAGCACCATAGCAAATGCATATTCTCTTGCATCGTATGGCATTTCTTCCAGCAATTCGTTATAGCCAATTCTAAGGTTTTCAATATCAACAAGGAACAAACCGGATACATTTTTAGGTATTTTGTCGCCAAGTTGCACGCCCAATTCAATGTGCATCTTGTTCAAAACCTCGTTAAAACTGTCATGGATTGATTTTATAAACATTATTATTCTCCTTGGTTGCCACCATAAGCAGTCGGATTGCTTTATTTACCTTTTTTAATATATCATCTTCACTATAATATACATCAACAAAACCGTTATCAACTCTCCAGTCCGCTGCTTCCTGTATTGTTTCTTCTATTTCTTTTAGAAGTTCGATTGCGTGAAATATTTTCTTCTTTGACATTTTCCTCTTCTCCTTGAAACTGTATAAAGTCTACCAGTCCTTCCTCGCGTGTGATATATGCGGCAACAGCCGGAAAAACAATAGCAAAATTATTTTTTGTGAGTCCTTTTTCCACAATTGCCATCAAAATAACATTTTCATCACTTGTGTGCGCGCTTTGCTTTTTCCCAACAAGTTGTAAAAATGTTGATTTTTTGTTTTTCAATTCAATTATTTCCTTTTTCATAACATCTTTAATTATTTCTAATTCTTCTTTTGTAAAATTTCCTTCTACCATACGAATAAACGATTCAAGTGTAAACATGATTGGTACCTCCTTCTATAGCCGCTCCCATAAGAATTGCGTCTCGTGCATGCTCAGAAATATCATCCGCTTTGGGTTTATTTTCCATTTTTTTATAAATACTTCTCCATTTGTTATAGTTTACAAGTTCTACAGGTATATCCATATCAATACACGTTTTTATGATAGCACCGATTGCTAGCAAAACATTTTGCGCACTTCGGCTGTGTTTCGAAAAAATGATAAAATCTTCACAATAAACGGATTCAATTTCGTGTTTTTTGATTATTTCCTCGAGTTTTTTTGTAATATATTTGATTCGAAACTGTTTATCATTTTGACTGGCGTGTATCTCACCGTATTCGTCACGTATGCCTTTTTTATAAATAGCATAACCTAAATGTGACCAACCTGCATCAATATACAAATTATTCATATTATAACACCTTCTGTAAATAGGAAAGAGCAAAATTAATGATAAATGTTGCGATTGAAACAATCATGGCAACCTTTGTGCGGATTTCAGATATTTCTTGTTCTAGTTTTTCAACCTTATGACACACTTTTTCCATGCTGTCCAGCCTTGCAAGAATGGTTGCAAATGTTGTTACATGTTCAAGCACAAATTTCTCGCTATGAATTGTCTCTTTTGGTGGTGTCATTTACGTTCTCCACATCCTCTAATTTAATTATATTACATTCTGAAAAATATTTCAATATATTTTGCACAGAACCAAAAATTTTATACATATTTAAAAATGTCTTCCTGTCTATTTTTCCATTTCCTGCTATTTTGATCATATCAGGCAACTTAGAGACAATTTTTACAGATAGGAAATCAGTTTCGTTTTTTATAATATACCTATATGCGTCTAAAATGCTTGTTTCATGTGCAAGAGAAAAGAAGAACCAGTGTTCTGTTTGTATCAGTTTTCCTTTTTCATAATGTATATTCATCATGTTTGGATTGTATATGTTTACAAATATCATAGATTACCTCTATTATCTCAGAAACTAACAATATTCAGTTGTTCTTTTGTTCCTGAAGTGGTTTCGTCAAATATAGGTATGACATGTGCATCAAAATTATTGAAATATACGGTTGTCCCAGTAGAACTGTTTGTATATACATATGGCTTTATTATTATACCATAATCAACATTTAGTGTTGTTGATACATCAAATGTTTCTTTTACTACATATGTTGTATTTGCAGCAATAGATCTTGATGAAGTAGAAAGATTTACAAAATTACCACTTGATGTTGGCGTCTTAAATCCAATTCCAAAAAACAATGTACGCGAGGCAATTGAACGCACATTGAATGTTACTGAAATGTAAAATCTTTTTATATTTCCTTCATTTTTTTTCACGTAATCATGCGTGTTTACGAAATATGAATACGTCTCATCTGAAGTAGAATATGAATATGTTGGCGATAAAAGACACCTACTTGAATTAGCAAGATTGGTTGTAGAATACCCATATGGATATGTTGTAGCATCACCAGTCGAAACACCTCCGTTGGTAGAAAAAGATGTTACCATGAACGTCCTTAACAGCCTTTTCAGTGAATCACCGTATGCTGGCCTTTTGATATATGTTCCTGCTACAGGTGGAACCATTCCAATGTATGTATCGTCTATTGCAACAGGAGGTATGCTGAAAAGTTCGATTCCCAAAATTTTTATATTTGTTGTTTCAGGATCCAAATAAGATGCACCAATATAAATGACATTTGCAGTTGAATCTCCAATTTTTGTTCCATTCCTATAATCAAGACTGCACGTGCCAAACAGTTGGTATGTATTTGTACTTTTTGCAGCAATTATCATCGACGTCTGTGAAAAAAAATTAATATTCCAGCTGTTGGTAGAATTTCCTTGAAAAATCTTTAGTTTGATTGTATGATTTGTTGTATTAGGATTGTATAAAACAATGTAACCAGCAACATGAAACTTGTTGTTCGGATATAAAAAAGAATCATAATAGTATGCAGTATTGCATTCTACAGGAAATCGAGCCGGAACTTTTACTGAGCAGGCCGTATCTTCCGTTGTCGAACTTGGGTTGTACGACGAACGTAAAACAGGTGCCTGCGTTGGCCTCCAGAATTGAGAACATATTGTATTGTGCCTTTTAAAACAACTGCTGATGTTGCATCCTGTCATGCTAATGGATGCAATAGAGTCATTGACTGTGTTAATTGTGTTGATGTATTCTGGGTCATTCAGATAAACCTTTGCCATGTTTCTACTCCTTGCTTACGCAACAAGAAGCACCTGAAAAATATGCAGGTGACGCATTTTGTGTTACTTGTCGGAAAAAAAGAACAACATCAAATTCTTCTGTAAAATTTCTAGGAAACATCATTTTTATGCTATGCCAACGATTTGTCGTATCAATAGGTATAATACAAGAAAACGTGCTATCACTGTTAGGTATCAGTTGCAACGGATCATAATACCGAGACCAATAAAAACCATTTGATAAAATTGGCGTAAAAGAAAAAAGAGCATTGAAATCAGATGCAAAAAATGTGCTTTTACATACAAGTACGCATGCTTCCCATTGATACAAATAAGAAGCATATGCATTGAATGACACAGTAATGCAATTGATATCTCTATTTTCAATAGGATACCTATGCGCAAGATGTGTAATGTATCGTATCATATCTGTTGTTGAAGTTATTGTATCATTGGACATTCCAGTCTGTGCTGCCACACTATAGCATGCGCCTGCATGCGAAAACGCCTTATTGATTGCAAGGTGTGACGCAATCTGGGCCTTCTGCATATCTAACACTGTCAATGGATTATCTTCAATGATAAAATTCGGAAGACCATAAAAGCCGTCAATTTTATTTGTTATTGGCATTTTTTATCTCCACCGTTTTCCTGAGTATTGAGGAAATTGATAAAAACTAATTCCTGTAAAAACACTCCCAATAGAAAAGAATAGGTCTTCATTACCAATTGTAGCACAATAAAAAGTATTTCCAGTTCCTTCAGAAAGAGGAAAAATAAAACTTGTCTTATAACTTCCAATATATCCATATCTCGAAGAATAAATGTTTGCAAAATCGTATGATGCATAAAATTCTTTACATATTGTCATATCGCGAAACGCAATTGAATATGCGTTTGAACCACGCTGATATTGATTTCCAATAGTGATAAAATAACTTGGCTCTAATATCAGATGGTTATTGGCTGATGTAAGTGTTGTTTCTGTATTTGTATAGTTATGAAGAAATATTTCCGTGTTGTTTCCTGTTGCGTAAATGACTATACCATATTCATTGTTACTGTCTATGTTTCCTATCTTTTTTATTTCTGTTCCTATCATGATATACAGTGACCCATCACTGTATACATATAACATAGCTTTTGAGGAACTGGAAGATATATCATAAATATCGATTAGTGTTTGCGTTGAATCAATTGGATCATGAACAAGAAACCGAAATGCAATAACACCTGGGTCATAGCGAAAACCAAAATTTGTACAATCCGATAAGATACCTTCGTTTATTCCGGAAGCAGTTATCATCGGTACGTTGTTTTTATTACCAGTATTTGCATATTTTACATATATCGTGTTTGTTTTGCTCATGGATTATTGCTCCTCACGCTTGTAATTACATATTGTGCAGAAGATTCCTTTGGAAAAATCCATTTTTTTTAACCGTTTATAGCCTTCTGCATCCAATTTGGCCGCATCTTTTCCAATAGATTGATCATAAAACAATTCAAAACAAAATGCATCCATGCTTTCATTTTCATTGTAGAATGTAAGATATAAATCTAAAAAACTAATTTTTCTTCTTTCAAGTATATTTTTTATTGATAAATTGTTGCTTGGTTTAAAAACTGTGTTATTTCTAAAATAAACAGTTGTATCAACATCATTGAAACTGTCAACAATTTCAATTGGAGACAACAAGGCACCATTTTGTCCTGAACCAACAAGTAATAGCCGATATTGCCAATAACCTTGATTCACCTCCGATACAACAACTCCTATTACAGGTCCTATACCAAATCCTATGTTTGAAATGGTATACGGATGTTCGATTGAAACGAAATCACATAAACCAAACAGCCTTTTACTAGCCTTTAATACAATACTTGTAGTTGGAACTGAAAGCCAATACAAATATTGGTATGTATTAGAATACATACAATTTGAAGGATGCAAACTTATTTCATCTGATAACGATATTGTGTTACCTGTGCCTACATTACCTGTTACATCGGCCATATTAATGATATATCGTTCGTTTGCCTTTTTGTATGTAATATCGATGATATTTAACGGAGCATAAAATGATATATTATGTTCAATTTTTTCATCAAAAAAGTTTTCTTTTGTTGCATAAACTGAAATTGAACTATCTATAATACCATGCCTTTTCAGCATGAGTTTTCCGTTTTGAAAAACAATGCAATAACCAAGTATTTTTAGAGGAGCCTCATATACATCGGCAAATGTATACTCTTCTGTTTTATCAATTTCAATGATATTTCCAATTGGCGTAAAACTTGATAAATCTATGATATAATCAGGTAATGCAAGTGATGTAAAGAAGTTTAATGTACTTATTTCGCCTTGATTAATCGATTCACCAGTAGAAACAATTGTCGCTATCATGGCTGTTGTGATATCTGTATTCATCGGAAAAAATGAAACGTAATCCACAGTAGCCTTTTTTGTATCAATTGCCATTCCAATTTCATTGTCATTCAATTCGTTGAATTGCGTGTCATATCCTTTTGAAATATAAAAACTTGTTCCGTCAAAAGTAGTCTCATAAACCATTTCTCGCGGATTTACAGGATCATTGTTTCTTACAATAATATAAACAATGTCACCAATGTTATGATAACTTGAATCAATTCCTTCAACCTTTAACGATGTTCCTGCACCAATTACATAATTATATTTAGAAAGAACACCGCTTGTATAAAACATTTCAAAATAGTTTCCATAATTTTTTGCAACTCCACCTTCTACTGTATCTATATTAAAAAAATCAGAAAACCACGCATTGATTTCGCTAAAACCATTTTGATTCAATACATGATTTGTCTGATCAAATGAAGCGGAAAGCGAACGCAAAATAATACCATTGCCTGATAGAAAACTAACATTTGGTGAATTTGTCCAGTAGGAAGATGATTCAATAAAGTTTTTTACATAACTGTAAAGTTCAATTTCATTTCCTTTTGTAAAACTAAGAAATACCTTTCCATCTGCTCTGTATATGTCAAAAGTTGAAGGAACAACGATTGTGTCCTTCTTTTCTATTTTTGCTGATAGCCTGCGTACAACTTTTGATGTTCCAAGTATTGTTGTAATGGATTTTGTTTCAATTGTAGCATCTAAACCATTTATTGTGATTCCATCAATTCTTCCTACATAAATTCTTTCTAAAAATGAATATGTACCTGTTTCATCAGTTGTAAATTCATATAGACAAACAAATCGTCCATTGTGAGACCAATGACCATTCAGGCACACCTCCGCAGAATACAAATATCCATTGTTTAGTGTAGCCTTTTGAAACGATGGATATCGGCCTTCTGTGAATGCTGAAAACAATGACCTTGTCTGTATTTCATATGTTGTTGAATTGAGTTGGTTGCCTAAAAGTATTGTTTCAGTTGGTGTACATACAATTGTATTTGGGAAAAAAGCATTTTCACTTTCAAAAGCAATTGTGTTATCACTCATTTTCAGTGTGCTGGAAAGTTTCGTATATGTACCTGTTATCCTGTTTACAGCAAAAAAACTGAGGAATTTGCCTTTTTTATCAAAAGATACATTAAAGGTAATATCGCCAAGTCTTCCAATTCCTCCAATGCTGTCTATTGTTTGTTCTACAGCCGGATTTTCCTTTAAGGTTCTAGAAAACAAACCGCCATCTGATACGAACTGCGAAAATGCATTTTGCAATACAGTGTCAGAAATGCTTCCTCGTACGAACCAAATTGGCGAACCGTGGATTGCAAGCACATATGACTTGTTGATTTTTCTTTCCATTTTTTAATCCTCATATGTAACTGCCATTTTTATATCAAAAAACTTATCAAAAGGTGAATACTTCATCGTTATCACAGGATCTTGTTCATGATAGCACGTAAAACCATTGTATGCAGTACTACTTGAATAACTGATAGAAGAAAAATTATCACCAGTTGAAATAATAAACTTATTGCCAGTTTCAGGAAGAAAAACATCTGAAAATGTATACCAATCGATGGCTTCAATTGGCCAAATATACTTTTTACCCACAAGATTAATATAAAATGTATCAACCTTCTTTTTTACACTTCCAAGAGCAAAAACCTTACCATCTGCTAAAGTGTAGTATGTTGTATCATAAACATCTACACCTGGCACCTCTAAAGGCGACAATTCCTTGTAAAATCCAACATTGGAAAATACTGTTGTTGAATTCGGTTTTTTATTGGATTGTGTATAATACGATGTTATAGCAGGCCATCCTAATAGGTCACGCGCAAATGCACTCTGTATTAGTATCGGATCACTCGTTGTAATAACATTTGTCTGTGCATCCCATGTAACATTTGTTAGCGTCTTGATAGCATTCAAAACGTCTATCATACAATACCAGCCTTCCGATAATACCTCTGAACCTCCTCCTTGCTTAAAAATTGTGATTACAGAAGGAGTATATCTATAATAATGTATTCCAATGTAAGACATTATAGTTTACCTCTCTTTCGCAATTCAGATGTGGTTTTGTCTAAAACCTTAGCGACCGCTTCGGCGTCTCCAAGCAATAGACCATTCGGAAAATATATCTGGTACGTTATTGATGTTCCTGAATTTGCACCTTTTACACCAGCCTTGCTATTGGAGAGTTTACCAGCGGATTCTGATTTTTCCTTCCTGCGTTCTATTTCGGCAGAACTAGGCGCAGAAATGGCCTTGGAGGCGCCTAAAGCAACGCCTGAGACGACCGCATAGGCGGCGGCGGCCTTGGTATGCGCGGCGGCTCCTGCGACGTTTCCTGTGGCATAAGCGCCGGCGGCTTGAGCCAGTTCCCAGAGCGACTGCACAAAGGCCTTCTTGGAGATATTTTGCATTTCTTCTTTTAATGCCTTCCTGAGCAATTCAGAACGCGACATATAACTCTTTTTTACAGCCTCATCAGACATTGTCATCGCATCATACATATTGCTCGCTGTGTCCTTGAATAACGATTCACCAATATTTTTAATATCGTTGTATGTATCTTCCATTATTTTTTTCAGTTTTTCTTTCTTTTTCATTTCTATTTCAAGCAGTTTATCTGAATGCTTTTCAGAGTTTTCTTCTATCTTTTTCTGAATATCTTCAACTTTCTTTTTATATTCTTCTAATCCAGGAACCTCCATGCCAGTGTATTCCTGAAGAGCCTCTATTCGTTGCTTGTATATTTCTTTCTCTTTTTCTAAAAAATCTTTCTCATTTTGCAACAATTCAAATTCTACTTTTTTCTTTTCATTATCATCAAGCATTCCATATTGCAGTTTTCTATTTAATTCTTTATTCTTTTTCAGATATTCTTCCTGCAATTTATTGATACCAGCGATGATAGTCTCATTATCTTTTTCTATGTCGGACTTTACTAGATTGGTTGCTTCTTGATGTTCTTTTTTTAAGTCATCCAGCAAATTTTGCATGTCTGATGTTGATTTTTTGTGCATTTCATCTAATATTTTTTCGCGCTCTTTTTCATACTCATTGAATTGTTTTATTAAGGCTTTTCTCGCTTCTTGTATACTTGTTACACCATATCTTTGTACAAAAAGTTCAAAATCCTGTTTAAATAATTTTTCCGCAAATTGAAATTCTTTGTCGAATGAACTTGGGACACCTGTTTTTTTCTTTTCTTCTTTAGGCATCAAACTGTTCAAGCCGGTCAGCGCTAAAAACTTTTCTTTTATAAGCGCAATTGTGTTCGAAATGGCATCATTTTGATTTTTTAACGTATCCAATTCTGCTGCTTGCTGTACTGTTAAGCCTCCTTGCAATTTTGAGATATCTTGCAATTGCTGGATTCTGATGTTGTTTGAATTTAAAATCTTGCTCAAATCATCGTAAGATCTCTGCAGCCATTCCTTGCTGTTTGAACCAAGCGCAATGGTTTCTTTGTTAAAGGCGTTTAAGACAGCCGCATTGTCTTTGATTTCACGCGATATGTCTTTCGTGGCTTCCTGTAACTCGTTCAAGGTTCTTTGCTGAGAAACTGCATCCTTAGCATTTTTAAAATCGTTAATGGATTCTCGGATTTTCTCAATGAGTTTGTCTAGGAAGCTTGTATCGATTCCAACGCTCTGCAAAATGTCTCTTTCCTTCTCGAGAAACGCAACTATTCCTTCGCGCTTCTTCAAAATGCCTGATAAATACCTCTCCTCTTCTTCAAGCTGTTGATTGGACCAATTCTGTAAATCTCCAATCTTGTTTTTATAAACACTAGCCTGATATTCAATCTGTTCCGTCAATTTATCAAGATCAACAATATTGTTTCTTATGGCATTGGATTCAAGCGCATATGTGTCTTCAATCACCTTGTTGATTTTTCCTCTTTCTTCATTTATCTGTTGGTAAATTCCAAGCAGACGGAAGCCATTTCGACCAAGCTTTTCGTATTCAAGACCACCACCAGTAACAAACTGTCCAGCGGAATCCAATACATCCTTGGCAAGATTTTTCAATTCCATCAGGCTTTTAGCCGTGTTTTCGTTGATCTTGGCCGTAATTAAACTGTTTTTATCTCTTTCATTTGTTGCTTTTGCCTCAATCTCGGCAATTTCATCAGCCGTAATCAATACATTTTTATACTTCTTTTCAATGTCACTGAGCACAATCCGAGACATTTCAAGCTTGACGGATTGTTCATCATATGTGGCGTTTGCATTTTCTGACAGATGGGCAATTGCTTCGGCTTGAATCCTGCCTTTTTCAAGATAAAAGCCATACTTTTTCAGTTCCTCAAATTCGCCTTTGGCAAATGCCTCGGAAAGCCTTTTAGCCATTGTATCGGCGTCTTCGCCAAACTTCCGACCTAATTCAACGGCCAACTTCGCAACGGCTTCTACCTGATTGTATGTGGCATGTAGCTCTGTCCTTGCCAACTGGTTATACATCAAGGATGCAGTTTCAAGTTTTATCATACCGTCTACTGCGTATTGAATTGATTCCGCAAGCGAAAGCATGATTTCAGGACTATCACCGAACTGATTCCATAGATTCGCGGCTTTCTTCGCATTTTCAGATAAATCAGATAATGCCTTTCCTACAAACGCAATGGCGCCTGTAGCCAATCCAAGTCCTATTGTCGTTGGATTGATTGCATTTTCAAGAAAGTTTTGAAAAAATCCACCAGTTTTTTCAACTGATTTTGAAACACTCGCCGATTGAACCTTCAGATCATTTAATGACTTCACCGCTCCTGATGTATCGCCATCGATCCGCAACATGCCTTGTTGTACATTCAGTGCCATTTTATTTCTCCTTGTTTAGCCTTTTGTTGGCTAATTCGGATTCAAAAATATCATAGTATATCAAAGCCTGACCTAGCTTCGCAGGCCACAATAATGCATTTCCAAGATTGTTTCTAAATTTGCTAGCATATAAAACAGATTCTACAAATGGTTGTTTTCTCCACCACGTAGGACATATTCCTTTCAAGTCTCTCTCATTAGATACTGTCATTGCTTTACCTGCATATTGCGGTTCATAACCGCAACCAAATATCTTTTTCATTTCATTTGTGCAATTCCTGCAATCCAATGTTGGTTTCCCATTATCATCAAATCCGTTTACATAACAATACAAGGCATTGATTTCATCTTCATCAATGATACTTATCCGCAAAATTAATCCTGCTAGTGTCGCAGATAACGAGAAATTTTCATTATCTGGACCGCCAACATTGACGTCATTGGCAGGTCCGGAAAACCAAAAAAATTCAAAAACTCCCAAGACTGTTGCGATAGCTTTTGTAATCCATTTTCATCTTTCACAAACGAAGGCTTGATTTCCATTCCGTTTTCATCCATGAGACCTGACCAATCCTTGATGCCATATTCACAAATTGTTCGAATCTTTTTCAGACCTTCCATTGAGTCTACTTTCTCAAGGATGATATATGGCAAGCCAGAAAGCGTAAATGACGAAATTTCTCCTGCGCCTTCGGTTGCCACAGGAATATCCTCTTTTTCAATATCAGGCCACTTTCTGGTGTAGTTTTCCAAATGAAACTCAAGCCATGTCTTGGATACCGCAGGATCCCACACATTGTGCCATACAACCGAACTGTAAATTTTATGTTTTATAGCCATATTCAACCTCCTAGAGAAGTATTTCCAAGCTCCTAATTATAATTATAATAAACTCATAGATTTTTTTCAATGTTTTTTGTATAATTTCTTTTATTTGCATGGTAAAGGCGGCGTGGCCTTCAAAATGCGGTAGGAGGCGGACCGCGACCACGCCATAGACCTCCTATAAATGATTTAGAAGCGAGCCATGTAGAAGTGCTTAGTAAAGACAGAACTATTCATATTCCGTGTGATTTTGAACTGTAATTTGATCGCCATCAGGCCGTTTTTATCCACTTCTTTGGGCTCTGCATTTACATAAACGGCTGGGAAATAAAAAGCCACAGTATCACCAGCAGTATTTCCAATCTGATATAGCAATTCAAGCGGCGTTCCGTTTACAAACCACGTGCGAGCACGTGAAATAGGATCTTGATTCGCTCCTGCAAGTTGCCACACTTCAACTTCGATAGTTCTATCCTCAGGAGGTACAAGTTCAGGCGTTCCAACACAATTAGGCTGGCAGGCATCTACTCTGCGTATCTCTTCCATAAGACCATTTACGTTAAAAGATGAAACAATGCACTGTATGTGATTGGTTCCATCGGAAACAATAAAACGGCCTTCGTTTTGTACAACACCTTGATTTGTAAATGTATCTGGCGCAGGAGCCGTTGAAATATCATATGTTTCATGTTCCCAGTCGCCTACTGTGACCTTTAGATTAACCTTTGCCTGACCTTCACCAGCACCTAGGCTTTGAAATTCAGGAACAATACCACAACCTGTGCAGGCGTATCCAATGTAGTTGTTGTCTCTGTAGTGCTTTACAATGAACGTGCTTCTTGTTTCGCTTGGCTGATATGTGATTCCAGCATACACCGTAGTTCCTGACGATGGCGCACTCGGAAGAGGTGGAGTAACAGTAACCGTATTTGTGGTAATATCATTGATTGCAGCAACCTTGTTGCCAATCATGATCAGCGAGCCTTCCGACAAGCCTGCTGCTGAAGCAACATCACCACCGGTTGTCGTCCACGTACCACTGGTTGATGTTCCTGTTCCGGCTACACTAGAACCAATAACAGGCTCCAAGATGTCATTATCGTTATCTTTCGTTACAGTACCTCCTGTGTTTGTTCCAAGGCCAGTCAGATAAACAGAACAATTGAATTCACCTTTTTTCAGGCCAATACTAGGAGCCTCGCCAAGGTCCCAGATGGATGAACGAATTGATTCGCGTGGCAATGTCTCTCTCACTAATGATGATGTATCCAACTGCTCAGTAAGAGAAACAACACGCTCACTTCCTGTTCCAGAACCGTGGAATGTACTTTCCTTTTGAATAGTTGTTACGCTGATATTTGATTTTGCAGTCATTTTTTTTATTCTCCTTTATGGGTCATAAATAGGTCCAGCAGGATTCGTAAACCTGCAATAAATTGGTACTCCTCCTATACTGTCATATGCAACATAATATGGTCCTCCTTCCGGACCATTTTCCATAATATTGTATATATAATCATGTCTGAATAATCCTTTTCCTTCAGGTATTGTTCCATCAATTGTATACTGTGCTAATTCAGCATCAGAAAATATGTTTTCATTATCAAAAACAACATCAGTTATTTTCATCTCAGAAACAAACGGACCACCAACAAAAGCACTCATGTTTTCAATACCTGAAGGCCAATATCCAGGTCTATAAGAACCACCTGTGTCACTTACTGTAGTATTGGTGTGTTGTATTCCACCTTGATAAAAGCCTTTTAATTTAAAAATTGAATTGTTAAAATCATATTGCATTTGTCCTGCTATGCGAAACAGATTTCCATTTTCAGGAATTTCATAATACGGATGAAATTGAAGATTTCTTACTGTTGACCCATTGTAGTTTCTATAAAAAAATGTAAATCCTCTAGAGGATGCAGCTCCAAACATTATTGCAATATTTGGATAAGCAGTACCGTTAATTGATGCTCCGAAAAAGTTGTATTGCGTAGATCCTGCAAGAGGAGCAAAATAACCATATGTTGTTACTGTAATTAAAAAGTTAAAGACGCTGACATTATTTGCATTTTTTTTAATTCCAAATGTAAGAAAGTTCGTCCAATAAGGTGCCTGAACATAGTGTATATTCGATTCAAAATATGATCCTTGATTCATATATTGATATCCATAAATCTTGCTTTTTGCACCACATCCTATTCTTTTATACGCCTTTGGTTTCCTTGAAACAATTATACTTTTATCACCAATTGTTATTGTGTGCGGACCAAAGTCGTTTATTTCAACATTAAATTCTGCAAAATTATTTTCTACAATAATGCTTGATGGTCCTGTAATAAGCAGATCGCCATATTCTACATTGTATGTACCGTCGTTTACATTGTAATATACAATTTTTATCGTTGTTTCATATTGGTGTGCAGGATTCGGTTGAAACAAATATGATGTAGTATTAATTCCGTGTTCAAATGCATAAATTTCTCTTGTATAAGTAACTCCGCCAATTACAAAATTGATTGTATAATTTCCTGTTTCCGGAACAGTTGCCGTGATATACTTGACTATTCCTTTTGTTAAATAAAAATTGGTTTCACTGAAAGTAACTCCTGTTCCGCTAACGCTGCAATCCGCAATATTCTTGTTTGAAAGCAGCATGTATGTAACTGTAGTAGTACTATCAAGAATGATGTATGTATTTTCAGGAGAAATGTATACATTTGTGTCTTCCTGAACAACATCAGTCTTTAAAAAAACAGGAAAATCAAATTGTATAGATGCAGTAATTGATTCATCATTGATATCAATTGCTGTATCTTTATATAACAACCTGCCATTTGAACCGTCTTCAAGTATGACTGGATGTTCTACTGCACGCAAAACATCCTCTACATCCTGCATAATAAATGAATTAAAATCAATTTCGCTTGTTCCAATGTGGCGAGAGGCCTCCTGCAACGAATAAAAAATACTGATTGTTACACCATATACATTATTTCTGTAATTATAGCCACCTGAGAACATGCCTTGATTAGACATGTCCATCGAAATATAAAAATTTCTAAAAAACAGCGACTCTTCAGAATTGTCTGCATAGGCGTTTGCATCAACCTCTCTAAAATAATCCGTAGAATACAGAGAAGGAGAAATAGAATGTATTCGTTTTTTGTATTCGTTTATGAATTCAAAAATTTTTCCTACCATTCTACTCTCCTCCCATGCATCATTGGCTCGTCTTTTTTATTTGTTTTATTTGTGTCTACATACTGTTTCGTTGTAAAAAATTCATCCCATTTTGCATTTAAAATCGCTGTTACCTTTTCGCTGAAATCAAAAGGATTTTTTTGTCCTGTCGGATCTGAACCTGATAAAGCCAGTAACTTGGCAAATTCATAAACAACAATTTCTTTTAGGAGCGTAACTGCATGAACCTGTTCAGGAAAAATACCAGCAGACAATAACCGAGATGTAACGCTGTTCCAAGCCGCATCAAGTTTTTCGGCCATTTCTTCTTTACCAGCGTTCGGCTGTTGCATGTTCAAAATCTGTGGCCAAACCTTTTCAATATCATCCAATGTTGCAGGATTTAAAGCAGGATTCTGGGTAACATAGACATCAATGTAATAGCCAACAATATTGCCAAATACATCGAGGTATTGGATTTTAGCAGTAATTTTTTTCTCATTTTCCACCACCTCCGCAGGAATAATTGCATTGAAAAATGCAGGCTTTAATACAGAACCTGAACCAAAATACGTGGTAATTGGGTATGCTAATACGGCTTTTGTTCCATCCGTATACAAAACCTTTACCTTTTCATAAAAGGCTTCGTTGATGATAAAATACCTATCAGACAGCAACCCACTATAATTTGACAAAATAATTTGTTTCGGATTCTGCGTTCCTGCACCTGCAGGCTGCGTTAGTGACCAAGACAAAAGAGAAACAGTATATTCCGTATCTTTTATGACGTTTCCATCATAATCAATAAAACTAATATTCAATTTCTCGCTCTCATCAACAGGAGTTCGAAATGAAATTTTTATTATTTGATTGGCCATTCCTTTTTTTAAAGCCTGCATGCCTCTCTCCTGTGATAAAAGTGGTGTGGGAGGCGAACCTCCCACACCGTGTTACACTACTCTAATCATTAACCAGCGAGTTTCATATTTGGATCACCAATATGATAAATGATAATACCATTATCTCTGTCAGCAATATTATATCCGCCAACAAAATACCAAGTCACGATCTTGTTGCGACGATGCGGATCCGTGCCATCAGGAGCCACACGTATCACAAAGTCGTCGAACACATATTGCTCAACATCAGGTGTACGAGGCAGATACACAGGATCAACAAACGCTTTAGCCAAGAAGTTTTTCCCAAAAATCAGTGTCTTATAGGCATCTTCACCGGTTGCACCGCCACCAGCTACCTTAAAATAAGGATTGTCAGTAGCAAACCACATCACTCCTTTAAACGCGCCAAGCACACCATAGGCGAGATTGTTAGCAGGAACTGGCGAGCCTGCCTGATGCAATTGGAACGATTCAAAAACAGCACCGCTTGCACGCAGAGCAGGAACTGCCTCGTGGTGAATAATACCCATAAACAGACCATTGTCGAATCTCTCAGAGTTCGCAATGTTCGCAAGAGCAATTTCAACCATATCAACTTTGTTGTTGTTTGCATCAAGATAATAAAGACCAGCGGCAGGATTCATGGTTGTTGTGCCTGTTGGTTTCGACATCACATATTTTACTTCGTCGCTGGTAGAAGACTTCACGGCGCCAAAAGACGTATTTGAAGCAACAGTGCACTTGGAGGCAATCAGTTTTTCCTTAGAATCTGCGGCGCAGGCGGCCATATAAGCAAGCACCTGAGCAACAGCGCCATCAAAAACCTGCAGTTGCGCCTTTCCTGAAATGGTGGCCTTCTGTTTTCCGTATTCCTTGATGGTAACATCAGCAACAGAAACGCTATATGAAATTTCGCTAGGATCGTTGGAAGTTTCGCCAAGTTCCAGCACATTACCGGTTGCACGGCCCATCACTGGAACACGCACAACCTTGGCCTTACCATCAAATGAATTGACAACAGCAGTAGGAGCCTTGAGGATGTTTTCAGCGTCTGTCAGATTGACGTCTTCGCCCATAGCACCATCGGCAAATATAGCATCCAACTGCTTCTGTGTCTGGTACTTGGCAATCATGGTTGCAATATACTCAGAATTAATTAAATTTGTCATGGTAGAGGTGTCAATAGCCATTTTTGTTTCTCCTTATCGCTCATTTTGAGCAGAAATAGCAATGTTTCGCCGCTCAGCAAGAAATTTAGTCATGTTGGATAGGCGGCGAGTAACCAACATATACTCGTCATTAGAAAGAACAGGTTTTTCCGCTAGTTTTCTCCATCTGTTTTCTTCAGGAAGTTCAACAATCGTCTCCTTTTGTACTGATTCAGTTACATTTGTCTTTACAGGTTCATTTTTTGTATCGATTTTTGCGACATCAGGTAAAACGGTGCCATATTGTTTTTTAATTTGCTGTCTTATTTCTTCGTACTTTACCTTAGCCGCCATTTCTGCCTCTTGCACTAGTTTATTGTGGTATTCAATTTCTGACTTAATTTTTTGATAATCTTCCAACGGATTGATTTTTTCAACCTGATATTTTTCCTTGATTGGCGCTGGAGCAGTTTCAAGGATTTTTACAATTTCCTTTTTCTTTTCTTCCGAAAACAGCGCAAGTTGCTGAGCCATTTTTTCTGCTTTTTCCTTGGCTTCTCGCAACTCATCTTCCAGTGCTTTGGCCTTGATTTCAATTTCATTTGTTACTGGTTGTTCCGTTTTTTTCTCTTGTTCACTCATTGTTAGCCTCCTCTATGATTGTTTTTTGAAACTCAGAACCACCAACCTGTGGTCCTTCTTTACCAATTTCACCATACATTTTTTGCTTTTCAATGTAACCAAGTGCACCGTTTGTCGCAGGATCATTTCCATATAATGATATATTCAACGAACGATACAGATTTACTTCCTGCGCATATTGCTCTAGGTTTTCTTTCCACTTCACATATGCTTCCTCTTCTGTTAAAATATCAGGATGCTCCATCATCATTCGTTCAATCGTACTTTCAATTCCATGCTTTACCTTTTCTCTGTGTAATTCCCATTCTGTACGAGGATCACGCATGCTTGGAAATGGTGATTGAAAACGTATGGAAACCTTTTCATAATAGTCAGAGCCATCATATAAAAGAGACATTTTTTGCAGATTTTCCCATAATTCTAGTTCAACTCCGTGCCATAATTCAACCTGCTCTTCCCAATGATGTAAAAGCTCTTCTGAAATACTGCTCCATACATCCGATGATTGAAAATCACCTTTGTAAATGATCTTCGAAACACCATGGTTTCCAGCAAGCGAAATGGCCTTCGTTTCAATGTAGTTTTCAAAACCGAAATCTTTATCTGCTAAATCAATCGTATCAATATTGGCAGGCCAAATCGTATTCGGAGACGCTTCCAGCTGGTCTACCTTTATTCTTTCTTCATCTGTCTGGACCATTTGTTTGAATGATTTCAAATATGTTACCTTGGAAGCCATTGCCTCCATAATACCTACATCTATTGTGCCATTGATCAGGTCTCTTACATGGTCTACCGTGCGAATTTTTTCAAAACCACAGCCTTGAAACCCAACCCACACAGGATTTCCTATTTCAACAAACTTTACATTATATTTAGGCAATCTTCTGCTGGCTTTTGTAATGAAATTTTCTCTTATAAATGAAGATTCGTCTAAAATTGATATAAGATAATAGTCCTCATACTGGCATATAATATCAAACTTATTGTCCGTATAGTTCGGAATAATAAATGTTTTATGCGCAGGAACGACAATCAGGTCTAAAACAGCCGGAACAAGGCCACCAAGTGTTTCATCCTTTTTTGTCATAAATACAGGCCAAATGCATACATTTCCTGTCGCATTCAGCAATTTACATGCATAATCAAGTTTTGCATTGATTCTTTTCGCGTTGTTTGTAAATATCTTTTGTAATTCAACGTTTTTTGCACGTCTTATTGGTGGTCTTTCATATGTCTTCGCCTTGATATTTGCAACTTTTCTGAGAGGATTGCTAATTGGCTGTATAAATTTATCAAGATCCTTCCAAGCCTTCATATACCTAAAGCCGAGAACAGCCTTTAAAATGGCATCGTGCTTGTGCATATAAATCATATATGCAAAATACTGGTTTCTAACCTCTTCTAACTCTTCGGCGGACATACCAGTTGGCGATGAATATAAATTTGAAAAATCGCTAAAAGTGCTAAAAAATGAATTAGCCTTTTTTTGCATATTTTTCAATAAATTCAAATAGTTATCCGCCTCACGTGTTGCCATTTTTTACACCTCTCTATATAATTATACTTCAGAAATAAAAAAATGCAAGTTTTTTTAAAAAAAATTACAATAATAAATATTTTCCTGTACTAGCAACTATTGGGTGTTTATCCTTTTCTTCATTGGATAACTTTTCCTTACCAATCCTGTGGACAATCTCGTATGTTTTTGTCAGTTCATCTTCATCAACATTTGACAATTGAAATTTAGGATATAAATTGTATACTACATAACTTAATGCATCATACATATGACAATATTCTGACTTGATATCAGGTATTCCACCACGCGCAAGAGGCATTTTTTCCATCGATTCTATACAGTTTTTACATCCGTCCAAGAAAAATATGTGCGAATTGTTATACCTATCAAGTATACGAGAACGAAGGCATTCAAGGCGCTCCATGCGAGCAGGATTCGCTCCGTATCGACTGCGATTGGAAACATTTTTATTTACTCTACGTACCATCGATTTCGGCTGAATTACCTTGAACCCAGCACTTGAAAGTATCCTGTAAGCGGTATCCGTTACATCACCATATTTTTTTGATTGACCACCAGCGCCTTGCCACCATGCAGATGCGTCTGCAACAATCACAACCTTTTGAACCTTCTCTTCCTGAGTCGAATTGTCATTGAATACACCATTTAACCACGGAATTATCTTTCTATGTAAAAATTTATCAGTATTTGTGTCCTTGTCATATAATTCATAATGTGCTACCAATGTGCCGCCTGAAGGAGACCAATACAATTTAAATGCAACAAAAGTCATTGGACTAACATTGAAGTCCATACCACATATATATTCCGCGCTAATATCCCACCTTTCTTCACAGTAGTATCTTGTGATATCAACAAGATATTCAGGAACACGATGCAAAACATGTATATCCTTGTTAAAGTCATAAATTGCTGTTCCTTCTGTTTTACTGTATTTTCCTAATATCTCACGCGCATACTCACTGTTTGTCATTTGCCGCTCTGCAAGTTTTATTTTTCTTTTCGCCTTTTCACTTAGAAAAATATTGTCATAGGAACTGCCATAATAAATCGTTTTTATTGATGCTCTTAGTGCCTCATCACTTGACATACTCTTCTTTTCCTCAAAATACATGGTTTCATGAATAGGAGGAGGTGTATAAACTGAAATAATACAGCCATCATATTCAACGGTTGCACCTTTACATCCTTCCAGCACAGCAGCAGTATTATCATAATATGTTGGTTCGTCTAACAAAACAAGGTCAAAACTGTAAGAACGACCAGCCTTTTTATAGTTTCTCTGGCTGAAAAATACAATCGAACTACCATTCATGAAATATAACGTGCTATGCTTCTTGTCATACGAACTTATCCATTCCTCAGGTATAACAGCCTGTATCTTGGCCAACATTTCATTATTTGATTTATAATCAAGCCCAAACATTCCTACCTTGGCATAGGTATTTATCACACAAAAAGCCAACGCAAAGCGGACAGCACCTTCTGTTTTGCCGCTACGTCTACCACCACGAACCTGAATTTGGCTAATTGGATACTCTCTATTTCTGTCAAGTACAAGAGGCAATAACGAAAATAATCGAACCTGAGGTGGTGACATATACCAAACCGTTTGTATAGGCCTTTTATATTCGTTCAATTCCTCTTCTTTTGATATGTATGTACCAGCCCATTTATGATAAATACCACCAATCTGCATCAATTCATTTTGATTCAATGCATCAATAACCTTTACACGAAAATCAATATACAGTCTTCCACTTTCAATGAAATTCTTATGATATAAATCAAGCCACTTTCGCGGAGACCTGCTTGCAATTGAATCAAAAAATATAAGTTCGCTCATCAGTCAGATACTCCTTTTTCTTTTTCTGACTTCGTAAGCCCAGTAATCAAATCATCTTCCTTAATCGAAATCTCTTTTTCATCAATCAGTTTTCCTGATACAAACAACCTCGGATTTTCTCTAATACGGCGCTCTCTTTCTGCATTTTTCTGCTCTGCCTTCATTACATGTAACTGTATTTCGCTGATTTTTCTCAATATTTCTTCATTTGCAGCCTTTCCATGCCTGATCTTGTAAATCCTGTCTAAAACATCAGAAATCGCCTTTAACGTTTTTGCCGATGTTTCAACACCAATGTCGCCTTTCTGCATCTCATTTTCTACAACAACCTGAAGTGCCTTTACAAGTATCTGCAATTGATTGAGCATAAATACAAATTCTTCTTCAATCAAATTGGCGCTTGTTGGCTGTTGTTTATGTGTTTTACCGCTTTTTTTGTCCATATTATAGCCTCATCGCCGCTCTACGCGTTGCACGGAATATCGCCTTCATGATTCTCATAATGTTCATTGCATTGCGCCTGTTCATCGCAAGTATATAAGAATCACTCATCTCCTTGTAGACCAACCCAGCCTGACGCGCAACCTTCATGTTCACAAATCTATTGTCATATACAGAAGAATTGCGCATAACAAATTCAATCATCTCATTCATTTTCCTGTACTGCGTATGTGACGCAAAAAACTTCCAGTTTTGTACCGTTTTTTCTCTCTTCTTCGGAACACTAAAAACAACACGCACATTCGTCGGTGTAAATCCTGTACGAGAATTGATTTTTACATATGACGCCTTGATGTTTTCGGCCAATAAACCTGAGTTCATACCAACACTGGTGTATTTCGGCGAATAGAATTTTCCAAGATACTTATAGTTATCTTTTACCTTTTTTATAAACTCTTTCCTCTTTTTGCGCGATTTCTGCGCCTCACTTGAAATAAGGTTCCTGTCAATATACAAATTGTTCAACCTAGCACGTAACGCCGAAATACGAGCCGCTCTCTTTTCCTGCTGTAACCGTAAATTTATCTTTTTTATACGACTTTCAACCTGTTTCATGCGCTCATTCAATGTCTTCGTATGATATGCACCTTTTATTGCATCATTTTCAAGATCAATGTACAAATCTTTATCGTCATACTTAAAAACATTCTTATAAGGCGAAAATCCAGCATACTTCTTCCTGTGCGGTAATTCATACCCATCAGGATGAACTCCATCCATCACACATGACTTGTAATATTCAACCAATGCCTGCGACATTTCATTTAGCAAAAACTCACCATCAGTCGCAGTAAAAGCATATCCTCCCATATTAAAGACAACGTTAAAACGGTTTCTCCTCTGTCCTGAGCCTTTAGTCGTTACAGACGATACATGAATTGGCTTCATAACAAAAGGTTTCATTTTTTATGTTCCTCGCATAATGTAGGATAAATGTTTACATGTATGACTATGTATGTTTTTGGTGTTAAATCGCACGAAAATGGCCTGACCACATGGGTCAATTGGATTTTCGCCCATATACCTGGCCGGTATGGCTCACCCACCTGCACCATCAGCCTCCGATGCAGCCTGCTCAGTTTCATTGCCACCATCGCCTACAACCTCCAATAATACAATGTCTCCACTTCCATCATTCGAATCAACTAAAATATAATCACCAACAGGCAAAATGCCAAATTGCTGAAAAAATTGTTGTAACCTTCTACCAGCCATGATTTACTATTTCCTCTATGTGACTTCCAAATAAATGAATATCTCTTTCACCATGTTTGTTTACATCTAATAACATATTCTCACATCTGATTACATATCCATCACTCGCAAATGTGTCTCCATACCAGCCGGTTCCAATATGATAAAAAACACTTAGCATTGGTATTCCTTTTTCTTTCAACCAATTCGCCAATATCTTTTCGCTTCCTGTTATACCTTTATCTTTACATGAAAACCACTTATATTCAAATACAATTGTTTTTTCCGACTTTAGCCAGCCATCTATGTCACATGCATATAGATCATCTCCAAATAGCCTGTGCCTGCGTGATAACCACATAACCTTCTCCGAATCATTCATACCTGTAGGTACAACATCAGGAATTGGTATATCATATCTTTTTCCACACGCCAACAACCTTACAATGTTTTCTTCTCCTTTTTCTACAACTGTATCCATCTTTTTATATAACTCAGCATTTCTTGTACTCTTTCCTTCAAAATATACTACCTGACCATAAGATGCTATTCCTTCATTGCATATTCTATTCTTCCAATCCTCTCCTTCTTTCGCTATAACATAATCAATTATCATCTTCGGCCTTTTATCTCTTATTTCTACAAGACGTAAATAACCTGTTGGTATTTCTATCTTTCCGTTGCAAGATAAATTGTTTTTGATTTTCCTTGTGTCTCTGCGACCGTTACGTTCTATTGCTACCATTTTTCCTTCCTCCTGATTATAATTATATTTTATTTTTATTTTTTATGCAAGAAAAAAACTAAATTATTTTATAAAAATAATCTTTCATGTCGTTTTTCCTTTTTATTATCCTTTTATCATTGATTTTACAATCAAAATTAACCTGCAATGTGGTATCACCATTCGTCGTACCATTCAGCCAAGCCTCTTCTTCTCCATTTTTGTATATCAACGTCTTGATATGACCACGTAGTATACCTTTCTCATCCTTCCTCTTGGTTACAGCAAATGTGCCAACATCAATGTCACCTGACACCTTTTCTAGCCTGAGAACCTCATTCCTGTTGCTAAAATACAAAACAGGCATGCCTTCTTCAACCATATAAAAGGATAACATATTTTTCATGTTCGTATCCTTCCATACATACATTCCGGCTACATTCCTATAAAAGGTAAAATACTTGTTCTTATCATAATACACATAAGGTACCTCTCCAGTCTTACAAAAAGACGATACCTGCATACACCACGACCACACAGCAAGACAATCAAAACCGCGCCGAACAGGCGCTAGAACGTGCTCTGGCTTGCATAGCAGTATAACCATACCACCAGCCAGCCACGGATGCATTCTAGGCCAACTGTCTCCTGCAAATATCGAATTCAGTTCGTGACCTCCTAGCCCATAACTTAACCTGTTCATTCGTTCCTTGACTAAACCATAAATTTCTTCCAATAGTGCCATCGCCTACAACCTCCAGCATGCCTAATTATACCACATTTTTTGTTTTTCTCGCATATGTCGGCCTATCGGCTAACCAACGGCTGCGACAGTATACAATAGCATGAAAATAGGTAATATGAAGAGTATGAACGATGAAGAGTTCATTTTTCCTCCGGTTCCATTTTTATCGAAACAGAAATTTTTTTTTTCTCTCCAAAAAAAAAATTTTTTTCTTCCTCAAGAATGAATAAACGACCAAAATACTCTTCATACTCTTCATACTCTTCATAGGTATAGAAAAAAGTATTGATTTATATAGATTTTTTTATATGAAGAGTTTATGAAGAGTTTTAAAAAGCTGAAGAGTTGGTTCGTGAAAAAATGAGAGAATGACGAAAAACAGTAAACAAATGTGGTACATCTATATACATGTACACATATTACATACATTGTAAGTGTGAAAAAAAGATACACTTGTACTTTACAAATAACACATGTTTCATGACAATCATGACAAAACCATGACAATTACCTATATGTGTGGAATTGTGTGCTTTGTGTTTATAGATGTGTGGTAATATGTGTGATGTAATACTACACTATTGTATTGATGTATACGTTTCCGTACATTTTATGTCGTGAGACAACCTTGAAAAACTTGTCTTCAACCTTGGTTGCCTTCTTCAATTTACGCATAAGAAAACCAAGTGCAATTCGAATAGCCTGCATTTCGTTTTGTTGCATCATCTTGGTAAAGTTAGGTATCAATATATCCATGCTCATTTCTGAAAGTATCTGTGAGCCTTCTGAGTATTGGTAAGAAACGTCCTGCCTGTATTTTTCAAGGATACTAGATGTGGTATATTCAACACCGACAGGAAACGTTTTAAAAAGCCAAACGGCAAATTTGTAAATCATTTCGTCATATGATGTAGAAGCCTCTTCAGCCGCTCTAGAAGCATCAATAATCTTTCCTTTCAATCTATAACCTGCTATTTCCAAAATGCCTGCAACATGGCCAATTTGATCCTTATAGGATGTTTCCGGAGATATTCCATTCAATTTTGGACATCCAAGTTCGCACCACCACTTTACAATATTGTATACATGTCCTCTTAGCGTTTTCACGTTTTCCATATCAAAAAGATCAGCATCGATATTGGTTGCATTTTTATTGTATTGCATCACCATGACAATCGAACGCCGCATCAGGTCAGGTGTAAAAACAGCATTGTTTATTGTAGCCGCAAATATGGCGTTGTTATCGAATTCAACAATCTTGGATTGACCAAGTATACGACCACTCCATCTACGTGAAGTTGTAATCATTTCCAATGTGCGACCACCAACCTTGTTTTTTATGTTATCAAAAATCATATAACCATATCCGCGCATGAGGTACGCCGTTATGGCCTTGGATGCCTCTTCGTCCTTGTTTACATCTCCTAGCGCAGTTACAGGTATACTCTCCGGATTGAACATCATCAATCCTAACACCTTGGCAAAGGTTGTCTTTCCTACACCAGGCTGGTAGCCAATTATGGTTAAAAGTGGGTTAGGTGTCTGTGTGTTGGTATTGTTGTTTACAAACCAAAACAGGCTCGCAATCGCATTCTCACGGTCAATTTCCGTTTCGAATGTAAACTTGTCTATGTAGTTTTCTAAAATCCACTGGAAACTCTGTGTGATACCTGATTTTACCTCATAATATTCAAGTGGCTTGATTTTCACCTTATCGCTGCTCGTAATATAAAACGTGCCATTTATGACATTTGGTACTCCATAGTAAATTACCTCTTCTGCGCAATCAATGACACTTTTAGCGATATACGGTATCAATCCTAAAGGTCTCATAACCGGCTTGTCAGTTTCAAAGTTGTAAAAATACAATTCCGTACTAACCCATTTTTCAACATCAGCCTGCGATGTGCTAACACCTGTCGCCACAACCTTGTGGTTGTCTGTTCCAATCGGTGTAATATACAGTGTATCATTATAGACCCAAACTGAATACATCCTCTTTAACTTTGAAATTGCTATTTGAACGCTTGTCTCAACATCTATCACACTGCAAGGAACAGGCACATATTTTGACGTACTGGCTACAGCAATAATGTTGGCTTTTTCTTCTTCTTTTTGAGCCTGATTTTTTGCCGCTTCTATTTCCTTGTTGTTGGTTTCAAATGTGTTACGGATATCATCATAAATGATCAAAGGCCTTGCTGTGCCTGCATTCCAAGCAGATTCAACAATCTTTTTTGTCTGTTCTTCAGTCTGGTCATCAAAAAGATGAACGGCTATATCCGTAATCCGTTCTTTTACTTCATTGGCAAATGCAGGCTCCATAGAACATACAATGCCTGCAATTGTAAAAACATTTTTATTTACAATGATATTTCGTGTACCTTTTTTCGCATTTATAATTTCATCAACAAGTTTTTCGAGTATATTCTTTTTATATTCATTTGTTTTTTCAAACGACTTCTCGCTATAGGAAGGCATCCAATTGGCAGGACACTCAGGAAGACCTTCAAAATACACATCTGTGAGCCATTCCTTATCCTGAGAAGGATATTCGAGACAAAAGTTTTTCAATCCAATTCTTGGCGTAACAAACACGCCCATTGGTGTAAGCGTCTTGGTGGACTTGTATTCAGCATTTCCTGTGCAATAAAAATGATAACCTTTTCTTGTCTTGGAGATCACATAGCCTTTTTTAATGAATGTTTCCAATTCATTTTCGAACTTTTTGATTGCGTCAGGCGTGTCAATATCAAGGCACATCACGTTGGCAGGCACAACAAACCCAAACCAATTGCCTTTCTTTATATGGTGCTCAATAACATCCTTGGTGTAGACTTCCTTGTTGTTTTGCCATTCGTTGTAGATTGGTCTTTTTGCCTTTTGTTCGTTGGTGTCTCCATATGTGATAACGAGGCTCAGACCAAGTTGCTGATATGCATTCAGCACGTCAGCCTTTTCCATTTTTGAAATTTCAGACAGTCTTAGTGTTTTGATTTTTTCGATAGGCATGTTCCTTCCTCCTCTTGTTTTCCTTCCTCCATTGATAAAAAAAGCGGCTGGCGGTATAGGAGGAAGGAAATATACCGCCAGCCAAGAAGCGGTGATCAGCCGCTCCATATATTAATTATATAAAAAACCGAAAAAGTCAACATAAATTATTCCTCAAGGTGAATTTTTTTCAGCATGTTTTTAACCATCTCTTTTTCGCTTTCATTGGCTCTCAGGCATACAAAATCAATGTACTGTTCAACATAAAACCTGATGATTTCAAATGTCTCTTTAATGCGCCGCGTGGCATGCTTTTCTGTCGCAAATGAAAAGACATCTTTTTTATACTTGACAATTTCGTCTTCCACACTCGCAAAATTTTCCATCGTTGCAATTGAAACCTTGCACAGTGTATATTGGTTATTCTTTTCAACCTTTTTGTAGAATTCATCAACTGAGCATGTATCATAGTATTCCATAATACCATTGTCGTTGATTACTGCATAAATTACGTTCATGTCGTTTGTAATTGTGTAATTGTATTTCATGGCTACAACCTCCTGCCTGTGTATCTAGCAACACCTGTGCCAACTCAAAAAGTCTTTATAAATCAATGGTTTCATTAAAAAGGAAAAAGTACAAACCACGACATTTTTGTCATACCTGTTTTCCTGTTTTCTGTATGTTAGTGAAAAAGTTATTGATTTACAATGGTTTTTTTGAAAAGACGAGGTGCGACATTTTTGTCATACCTGTTTTCCGCCTTTCATGTACTGCTCGAGGAATTCGACAACTTGATCATCATATTTGTTTTTTGTGTTTTTTGCTGTTTCCTTGATAATATAAATTGCCAGCGACATGACGAATTCAATGACCTCTTTCTTTGAAACGTTGTTTTTTACCCACTTGGCTACCTTGGATTTGTAGAATTTCAAAAACATGATAACAGGTTCCTTTCTGCGTGGCATTCACGCCGTTAGATGCTTGTATGCACATACAAGCGTCTTGAATATTTCTTCGTTTGTTAAATTTTCATTTATTTTTCTCCATGTACATATTAACCAGATGCTTAAAAATTTCGTCATCAATCGCATTCTCCTTGATCCCATATGCCTTTGTAACTGCACGATCCAGCTTTGTGTGTGCGATCGCCAAGTCCGGAGGCATCAGTTC
>CAZBWI010000012.1:0-8127 GCA_964495825.1 uncultured Candidatus Peribacteria bacterium
TTTGAATAATACGAATTTTTTTCATTTCTTTGTCAGTATAGATAAATGTCATCTTTTATTTTGTTAAGGATAAATCCTTAACAATTTTACTGACATTTCTATTTTTGCCTAGTACTGACATTTTAACCTTGCTGTGACACTCCGAGCTCTTTTGCTTTGAAAACTCCATAAAAATCACTATACTCTCCGTTACGCACATTTTTTTATACGTTCATTATTATTATGACAGAAACTGCATTAGTGCTTATTGATTTTCAAAAGGAATGGCTCGAACCAGAAAGTGATTATTATGTAGGTGAAATACAGGAAACATTAGGGAAAGTGAACTATCTTATCGATTATTGTAGGGCAAGAGAGTATAAAATCATCCGGACTAAACATAGAGAACCTAATTCTCTCGAGGCGTTTGGACCAGAAACACAATTTATTCCTGAATTGAAAATCCAGGAATCTGACACCATCATCATCAAGAATAAAATCAGTCCGTTTTATAATACATCATTGGAAAAGGAGCTTGAAGGAATCAAAAATGTTATTGTTTGAGGAATACTGACCAATCTCTGTGTCAGGAGTTTTATCCAGGATGCGTATGATAGGGATTTTAATATCACTGTCATCAAAGATTGTTGTGTAGCTCATACCCCAGAGATCCAGGAATTTACATTCTTTGATCTTCATCAAACGAGAGATGAAATTGTTTTTATGGATCTTAAGGAATTTGTTGAATAGGTCTTACTCATAGATAGTATACAAAAAACAGTCCTTCAAGGTGACTGTTTTTTGTATCTATTGTCGATCATCGACTGTTGATTGCTATAGTTAATCGATGAATTTTTTAAAATCATTTAAGCTATCAAATGACTTGTATACAGAAGCAAATCTTACATAGACGACTGGATCTATTTGTTTCAATGCTCTAAGCACATCGTCGCCGATTTCCTTTGACGTGATTTCATTCTTGTTCGTAGATCGTTCTGCTTCAAGATTGTTAATAAGATTTTCTATTTGTTCTTTATCGATTTCCCTTTTTGCGAATGCTAAAAGTAATGCTTTTTTGAGCTTCTGTCTATCGTACATTTCTTTACTGCCATCTTTTTTGATAACAACTAATTCTGTAAATCCTTTCCTTTCAAAGGTTGTGAATCTATGCTGACAATATTCGCATTCTCTTCTTCTTCTGATACTTTGACCGTCTTCGACTACTCTCGAATCGATGACTTTAGTTTCCATACTCTGGCATTTTGGACACTTCATAACATGATATACTATATAAAATGAATAATGAAATATTGGTGCTTGTTATATTATAGACTATTGTAGATCATGAGAGTTTGTAAATGTATACTTCATACATTATTCATTCTTAATTTTTAATTATTAATTTGCGAATTCGTAGGCTGAGTATTTATTGTGGCATGAGGAATCTTTTGTTGTAATAGGTGATGTTTTTGAGGAATCCTTTGAATCGGATAATGTCCTCACTGATAATCTTCTTCTTGGTTTCTTCAAGATCCTTATTGTTTGAGAATTGTATCCAATTGTCAGCACCAATTTTGAGATAGTCCTTATTATCATCGATTTCGATTCGATGTTTCATGATTTCATTGAAATCAGCTTGGAGCATATTGATGATATCTGTGATTTTGTGGTGATAATATTCGTCGATATTCAAGATATCCTTGATATAAAGTTTAATAAGCAAAGTATCATCTATATGACTGTTCTTTATAGTGGTACTATCTCTTAGATATGTCAGGTAAATCAAGAATCCAAAAAGCGTTTCTCTGATAGTTGAAAGGATACCTAGTATTGCAAGGTCAGAATAATTTTCTTTTAAAAATATTTTTTGCTCTGACAATATTCTAGAAAATCTTTTACTGACTCGGAAATCTAAGTTATAGATATTCTCTTTGATATGATAGATATCTTGTTTACTCAGCTCTTTCTTCAATGTTTTTATGAAGTCCTTATATGAAAGGTTATTGGCGATATCTGCATAGACGGATTCTACAAATTGTTTGTCTGATAGTTTTACCATAGTCGAGATTTCAAGACCGATAAGTCCTTTGAACAGCTCGATAATCTTCTTATTTTTAATGAATAATCTGATATCTTTGGGATTGATATCCTGGAGTATTGTCGCCAAAAAGCTCTCATCAAAAGATTTCAATACAGCAATATTTGAATAGATGTTTTTGATATCGGTTTTGTGAGGAAGTATGAATTTCTGTTTGCCAGCTCTCACATTTTCTGCTGTATGTTTGTAGAAAAAAACATTTTTCCCATATTGGTAGAGGAGCCCTCCATAATAGAGTAGTGTGTAGTTTTTTTCGTCAAGATGCTCGTCAGTAATATTTAGTGCGTGGATGATTGGTTTCCTAAATAGTCTGAGAAAAAAGGAATCACCCCTGGAAACCCATGATCCTCCGACGAGCGTGATATAGAAATTGAGGATTTTTTCCATCATCTTGGATTCTTTCTTAATCCTTTCTGGAATTTTGAAACTCTCAATATTTTCAACATCTTCACCGATAGAGGACATAAGATCGTCTATATCCTCTTTGGTCGTTCATACATTATCATGATCTCTGAAGGTAGTGATCATATATTTTTGAACACCGGCAAAAAAATTCTTCTTGAAATTTCTATAATCCGTGATGGTGAGTAAAAATTCTTCTAATTTACTTTGGTCTTTGCGGAAGTTAGTAATGAAGGTGTCGAGGTATTTTCTATCAAAGATCTTGGAGATAACAGTATCGGTGATGAGGAACATATCAGAATCGATGAATAGGTATCTGAGCAAAATATCTGCCGGCAAGATGGATTGCATGATTTTGGTCTCCAATGCTGAGAAATTTCTCTTGTCCGTATATTCCTTATGATGTGCAAGAAATTCTGTATAGATGGTTTTTGCATCGCCTTTGAGCTCATCATAAAATAATCGCGAATAGATATCATAATCGGTGACATTTTGATGAACAAAGATATTGTTGAATTTTTTATAGACAGCGAAAAGCATCAAAAAAACTTCTATCTGATTTAATAATTCTTTTTTCAATACCTTAATGACGGCAGGATCTGCTTTCTTGCCTGTCTGCTGGGAAACAAATTCATAAAATGAAAATAGCACATCGATGAATCGATTATAGTTACGTTCTTTATCCTGATATGGGAAAATTTTCAATCTTGCTAAAAATACAAAGCTAAGGAGAAATATCGTATAGAGGAAATTGAGATAATATTCAGGTGGATGTTTTCTAAAGATATCCTTGATATAGAGTGCACTAACAAGAGCAAGATTATTGGAAATGTTTGCTGGCGAAAAGAATCTATATCCATTTAGGTTCGCTGTAGCACAATAACTGTAATAGGTATCAATATCTTTGGGTTTAATATTTATTTGCTCGCCAAACCCTATTTTGAACTCAAAAGGATCGAGCGTTATATCAAAAAGATTTAGCTTATAATTTTCCACTATTTTCCTGTTGATTACAGAAAAAAACTCTTTCGTAGAGATAAATGAGATAAACATGCTTGCAGGATTGATCGTTTGTGCAACGATTTCATCGGGGAAAAGCGATAGTAGGACTCTTTTGAAGAGCTGCATATCTGCTCTTAAGACGCTAAAATGATATTATTGTTTGGAAAGTATAGTGACTGTATATTTCAAGGTATCCCAGGTCTGTCTCGGATTGATATCGAAGAGTACGAATTCATTTCCCTCGGTATCAGTTTCTGTTCCTTTGATGATACCTTCGACGGTATCAAGTTTTTGTATTGATCATATTTTAGGTGTGATACCGAGCTTATCGAAGATAAGTTTGCCGACTTTTTGGACATTTTGTTGCTGATAAAGTTTTCCATATCCTTTATCTGGAGTGATGGTTATGGTCTTGCTTTTGCCAACTTTCATACCAACGACTGCTTCATCTAGTCCTTGGATGACTTGATGTGCTCCTACCGTGAATGTCAATGGTGAATCTTTGGTATTTTGATCAAAGAGTGATCCATCGGAATATCTCGCAGTATAGACGATAGTAATAGTGTCTCCTGTTTGTATTTTATTTTGACTCGTACATCATGCTATCATTATAACAGAAAGCGATGCAATACTAATGGCAAAGAAAGAGATAATTTTTTTCATGGATAGGTGTTTTATAGTGATAAATATAGATATAGTAAGCATCTATACTTCCAATGCAACTATTTTCTATTGAGTTTATCCAGGATGAATTTTTTCCATGACTCTTGCGGAGTAGTGATGGTATCCTCCTCATAGCCAAGTGGTGTTACCCTAGTTCACGTGTTAACTTCCTGTTTCTGATACATTTCTTCAAATTTTACGATATATTCGTTGCGCATCAACATATTGTTCTCATGTTCAAGAAAATATTTTGCATAATCAGATTTTTCATAATTAACAAGGAAATTTTGAGTAAAATTCAGTTCATCGATCTTCATTTGTTTTTCTATAGTCGCATCTTCGATTGCGGTCTCTATGGAAACGTAATTTACATAAGTCCTGATAGCGAAAATCATCGCAAAAAGATCTAGAATCAAAATTCCATATTTAATACGGTTGGGATATCTTCTGAGTAGTGCACGTATAAATTCCATAAACTCAATGAATAATGAATAACATCAGATTTTTGTTCTTGTGAACTATGAATAGAATATCAATGATTTATGAGTAATGCGGTTGAAAAATCAAGAGAAATTGGTAGAAAGTAGCGGGTAAAAGGTAGAAAAGAATAAGCCTTCTACCTTATACTTTATACTTTCTACTATTATTTGGTATGGCTATACGTAGATTACCAGAATATCTTATCAATAGGCTCAAAGCAGGTGAGATAGTCGAAAGACCAGCTTCTATTTTGAAGGAATTGGTAGAAAATAGTTTAGATGCAGGAGCGACACAGGTCAAGATAGATATCCATGATGGGGGAAAATCCTTGATCAGTGTAGAGGATAATGGTTCATGAATCGAACTTTCTGATATGGAATTGCTCTTTGAAAGATATGCGACGTCCAAGATTTATGGTGAACAGGATTTATTCAATTTAAGCAGTTATGGTTTTCGTGGAGAGGCATTAGCTAGTATCGCTGAAGTCAGTAAGACTACCATAATTTCCAAGACTGAATATAGCGAGATAGGAACGAAAATAACTAAATTGGGGATGGATCCTATCATCAAACATCAACCGGTAGGATTTGTTCATTGAACTATTGTTACGGTCGAAGACTTATTTTATAATGTACCTGCAAGACTCAAATTCCTCAAGTCCTCGCAGACGGAATTTTTCTATTGCTATAACTATATCACCGATATCGCACTCATACATCCCGACAAATCATTCGTTTTCAAGAAAAATGATAAGATTATTTTCGATCTACAACCGAGAGCATCCTTATTGGAGAGAATTCAGGATATCTACAAGAAGGATCGAAGTAAACATATTAAGGAAGTACAGCATACGGCAGATGAATTATCTTTATATGGCATTATCTGAAATGCTCAATTATTATTCTGATCGTCGGAGAATATCAAGATCTATGTCAACAAAAGGCCAGTCCAGGATAAGGTCATCAAAAAAGCGCTTATGGATGCTTACTACAGGCAGATAGCACCCAATGAATATCCGTTGGCATTACTTATGATAGATGCAAAGCCGAGTTTTGTAGATGTGAATGTACATCCGAGAAAATTGGAAGTGAAATTTGCGGATTCTAGGAAGGTCTATGACCTCATCTATACAAATATCCAGAAAACACTGGGTGAACATAGAATATCTACTATCAGTCAGCAGTTTTCCAGGTTGGAAGTTACTTTTGATCAGAAACCGGTGATAGAACAGGAGAGTATGTTTGGCGTGAATGATTTTGCAACAGTATCTCAGACCGCGTCGTTTGTCGCGGAACAGCAGGAACAGTTGCGAGATAAAGAGATTGGCGACTACAAAGTCATCGGGCAATTGCGGAATTCTTATATTTTAGTCGAATCAGCAGATGCATTATTCTACATCGATCAGCACGCGTTAGCTGAAAGGATTCTATTTGAACATATCAAGTCATTAGTGAAGGAAAGGCATCAGTCAGAAATTCTTTTACAACCAATTACGATTGAAATAACTACTATTCCAAATCTTGATCAGAAACTTGATGAAATCAATACTTTGGGATTCGATGTGTCCATGATCGGAGAAAATAAGATTGCTATTTATTCCGTTCCGCAGATTTTTTCAGTCTACAAGATAGATATGGAGAAGGTATTCAATCATATCTTATATCTAGAGAAGATAACATTTGATCATATATTAGACAAAATTTTTGCAACACATGCATGCAAGGTTTCCATCAAAGCAGGGGATAGGCTCTCGCTACCGGAGATGACAAATCTGGTAAAAGAATGACTTTCCACTATTTCAGGACTCTTTGTATGTCAGCATGGTAGGCCATTCTTTATCAAGACACCCAAGAGTGATATCGATAAATTCTTTGACAGATAAAAAAACCCGTATTTACGGGTTTTTTCTTAGAAATTATATTTTGATTATCTGATTTCGATTTGATACCCGGTAAGTTGCGTAGCTAACTTCACATTAGATGCTCATTTACCGATAGCCAATGCTTTTTGGCTTTCATCCATAGTCACGATAGCTTTGTTATCTACTAATTCCACTGTATTGATCTGGGCTGGTTTAAGACAGTTTTTGATAAGCTGGATAGGATCATCAGTATCCTCGATGAAGTCTATTTTTTCTCCATCCAATAATGAAAGCACGGTATTGATTCTATCTCCCTTACTTCCGACCATAACACCAACAGGATCAACCTTTTCTTCATTTGAATATACGATGATCTTGGTTCTTTTCCCAGGAATTCTTACTATTTTTTCTATTCAGACCACGCCTTCTTCAAGCTCAGGGACGATTTTTCTCAGGATCGCTTCGATATATTCTGTGGTAGATTGGGTGATCTCCAAGATAATTCCTCCTTGTCCTTTGGATATTTGTTTCAAAAGGACAAAAATCTCTTCACCTGGTTCGTACATCCTATTGGGAATCTGTCCATCTGGTTGTAATACTACAGCAGTTCATTCAATATCCAAAATAACACTATCTCCATGAACTCTGATAACTCTTGCTTTCAAGAGCTCTCCTTGTTTATTTTGAAATTTTTCGTAGAATCTTTCTCTCTCTATTCCTTTCAAGTTCTGTTTGATAGTCTGAGCAGCTGATTGAGCAGCGATCCTTGAAAGTTCAAGGGTATCAGGAGTTACATTGATCAATAATTTTTCTCATAAAGTTACATCTTTTCTGATTTTTTTGGCTTCAGACAAAGTTATCTGAGTTTCTTCGTCTTCAACCTCTTTTACTACTTCGAGTTCTCTATATATTTCTACATTACCATCATTATCAATATTGATGATAATTTCAGATTTCTTGTACTGAGGATAATCTTTTTTGAATCCTGATTTGATACCAGCTTTCACGATCTCTAAGACTTGATAGGGATCGAATTTATAATCGTCGACAAGTGCCATGATAGCAGCTTGAATACTTTTTCCATCTAATTTCATTATTTTTTACAGTAAATAAAAAATAGGATAATGTTACGATATCCTAACTTGAGGATATACTTTCCCGTTAAGTTTTCAAGAGGATTATAGTTTCTAAAAATTTAAGTTCGAAATGCACAGGAAGTAAATATAAGCAAAAGTATTTATTTCCGTGAGATGGAAAATGGCGCATACACAGTTATCTAAAGAAGAAAGAGAACTTATAGCAATACATTACAGTCAATGATCGAGTTATGCTGCAATAGGTAGAATTATAGGTCGTCCACATACAACAGTAAAGAGAGAAATATAGCGTAATGGAACTGATGATCGATCAAAAGTTTGCATTAAGTATTCATGTTTCTTGGCTGATGCAAGAAGCAAAGAAAGGAAGATCAAAGCGAATCGTAAACGTAAGAAACTCCTTAAAACGCATTGGTTACGTGAATTTATACACAAGAAATTAGCTAGTAAAGAAGAATCATGGGCACCAGATACATTAGCAAAACGCCTAAAGAATGAGAGATGAATAACAATATCATGAACTACTATTTATTCTTTTATACATA
>CAZBWI010000013.1:0-14239 GCA_964495825.1 uncultured Candidatus Peribacteria bacterium
TATTTATATCAAAAAACAAATAATGGAAAAAAGTAGGATATTTCAGAAAGCTGCCAAAGAGATAGAAAGAAGAGTCTCAGCTGTTTCCAATCTCCAGAAAGATATCTATGGAATGAAATCAGATATTCTGGATATTTTGCTTATAGAAGAAAATACCAAACATCGCAAAACATATGGTGAGATTATCAAACAAGAACTGAACAAAAAAATAGAGATAGCAAAGAAACGCACACCACCAAGAAAGAAATATATCGAGAATATGCAAAGAATCATCAAAGATCTTGATAAAAGAATCGCAGGCAAAAAAACTGATGATGACAGAAAAAAATTATTGAATCTCAATAAACGATCATTCACTAATGAAATAATAAAAGAGATTGTAGATACCACAATACAACATGCTGCAACGAATACCATAGAACAGAATTTGGTATATGAAAATATAGGAAAGAAAATGGAATATAAACAGGATCTTGCACGATTATTGGAACAGAGATCAGATGGGATAACAGATGATAAACAAAAAAAGAAAATTGATGAATTGATAGAAAACATAAAAAATATGAAAGAAAGTGAAAAAAAAATTCCATGAAAACGCACCAAAATGCAGAATATAATCACTAGCATTCGATTGCTTACAGCGCTTGGATTCATAGGACGGGGAGGAATCGAATTCACAAAAGAAATGAGAAAAGAACCACAAAGTCAAGGACAGAAAATGCACATCAACAAAGAAAATCTTCCAAAAGAATATAGCATATCCCTAGAAAAATTACAATCAGTACTCAATGACACTTTGCTCGGAAAAGGTATCACTTACGAAGATATCGTGAATGCAGTGAATGCCACCATCAACAAAGAAAGCAAAAAAACTATCATAGATTTCCTTTATGCTAGTAAGATTTTGGAACTTCAAAAATATCTTTGCATGAATGAAAATTCTCCGTATCAACTCAATAAAGCGACAGGAATTATCGATGAAAATACAATGAACATTTTAAAAGGAGGACGATTTGGTATGACAGGGAAAGAAATTTTAGAACACGATAGTATCACCCAGGATGTAAAAGATGCATATAGAGATTTCATGCAATGAATAATGAACAATAATAATGAGAATTATCTGATAGAATCAAAGATTTGTATGCATTCATTCCTTTTTGACAGGAATCATAGATTGATAGATTATCAACCAATTATTGTAGGAAGAGATTTAGGAAAAGATCAGGAATATGTACCCTTCGAACGATTTTATGAAAATGGAGTAAGAAAATATTACAAAGATACAAATCCCAAAGAACTCAATAGAAACACTCCGGAAGGACTTTTTGCTATCGAAGGAATTGATAAAATCGAAGAAAAAGATTATGAAATAGATGGACCAAAAGAAGCAATCATCCTCGATCCTATTCTCCTAACAACTCCGGGGCTTATCTATGACAAAAAAAGGATCAAAATGTGGGATCATCCGATATTTATAGCAGAAGGTCCTTGATATCTCCAAGCATTAGAGACACCAGAAATCACAGATAACAACAAAAGTAAATGATGTATCAACCGCAAGAATTTCTGAAGAGTAAAAGAAAATCTGAAGACTGAACCGAATGGATCCAGAATATATATCACACAATATACGAAATATAAGAATATGGAGCAACAGAAAAATCAAATATGCATGAATAATCAAAAAAAATACTTTCCTAAAAAAGGAAAGTATAAGTAATTTCTTTATATCCATCGTTTCCATCGGAAAAAACCAAGAAGAAACAACAAACAACAACCAACAGATAACAACCACCAGCTAAGGGAAATGTTCTGTTCTGGTTCTCTCATATCACCACCAGTACGATCATCACGAGGAAGATTCATAGCTACTACAGTAGGATCATCACTAACAATTGCAGACAAGATAGTGATAGAACCTGTAGTATCTTCCAACATTTTTACATTCTTCAACCAAAATGTATACCCATGTGAAGAAAAGGGGATAACACCATTGATAGCATCTCCACGACTAAACTGATCACCTTTTTCATAGAAAACAAGGTATTTTGCACCTATATGTTCACCAGTTTTGACATAAAGAGTATCGATGCCACTAGCATAAGGAATCACATATTTTGTTTGAGAAAAGACATACTGGACTGTCATACCGACAATCAACAGTAAAAAAATGATTTTTTTCATAAAAATTATTTGTTTTTTTGTTAGTGAAAAGAGAATAAATATTATATAATAAAAGTCAATAGATAAAAATATATAAAACAAAATGTCACTTTTGACAAAACAGGTAGTTATGAATATACTTATGATAAGCTTTATGCTTAAAAAAATCTATGCACAAAAAGCTCATCATGACACTTATAGCCATAGGAGGAGCGCTCTATGCAATAAGCCAAGCGACTATCCTGCTCAACTTTTCCGATATTAGTCTTCAATCGTTTGAAGAAAGATTTTCCAGTATACATTTTATGGCGCCGGGAAATAATTTTATCGGAGGAATTTTTTGGTTGCCAACAATATCGGTAAGTGGAACACATATCACACTTTCATGAACAACGCAAAGCAAAATATGTACCAAACAAGTGAGAGGAATCTATTTCAATTCCCAAAGAGGACAAAGAATCCGACCGCTCGATAAAGAATCGCTTAATCTTCTGAGACAATGGAACCCAAATTATAACAATCTGACTATCAACGGATGACTATATACTACTTGCGATAGTGGAAATAATTACGGCATATTCTGAGCAATTACGTACAATCGATGAAATATATCATCATATATAGTAGCAGGAACAAAACTCAATTATCATGAAAACAAAATAGAGGGACATATGGCAAATAGTTTTCAATACTTCGACAACAAAGTACCTATAGGATACCTCTATGATAGCAACGGCGGAATAGGATATGTCGGTGGAGTATTGAATGGACACGAAGAGTTGATAGCATATCTCAACAGTGGAGGAACCATCCAAAATGCATTTACCTATTCAGGTGTATATATAGTATCAAACAATCCTGACCGAGAAACAATGATTGAAAGCGGAAATACAGCAATGCAGACTATGCGGAATCTGATCATCCAAGGAAGTGTGGGATTGTCAAAATCATTGGATGAAAAAGAGAGAGTATCATTACTCGGTAACTTACAGAACAAAACCATCATTTACAATGAAAGCAACATCAATTCATCAATCGTAATAAATTTTGCAAAACAGAAAGCACAAGAACTCTGCCAAGGACAAAATCCATATACAAACACCACGTTATGACCACGATCAGAAAATATCATCTGTGTAAATGGACATGATTTGATAATAGATCTGAGCAGTAGCACAAATTACGAAGGCAAAACTATCATCATCAAAAATGGAAACGCCATTCTAGAAAACGGAATGAATAGCAATTCACCAACACTCGATCTCTTCATCGACAAATGAATCCTTTATTTACCTGCAGATCCATATACACGATGACAGATATTCAACAATACAGGATTTCCTGATACAATAGGAGTAAACGAATGATTGTATCTTAAAGGAAATTTCATCATCAATGGATTGATTATAGGAAATGGAAATACGCCATTTAAACATAAACTTCATCTCCAGGGAAAAATCACAACCCTCAATACACCACTCGAACCAAATCAAGGAAGAATAAACCAAATCACGGAACTTCTTGGACCAGGATATGATACTTTTATCAATCTCCAAAATATCTTCACATGGACATGTGGATTGAGTGGAACAGCACTTAGTGACAATACACCATGCGGATACAATAATGTGATAGCAAGTACGCCTATAGTTATCATCAATGGAAACTATCCATCAAAACTTTTACAATAACAAACAACACGTACATAGAAATGTAACCAACAGAGTATAATTTCATGAATAAATTACATCAACAAAACAGACTATCACATACTATGGTGTATAATAAGTAGTTAAGTCAATAGTCTGATTCAAAGTATTGCCTGCAGGATCTGCAGCAGTCACGACAACAGGACCCAAAGTATCTATTTGAAAATCAGCCGTAGAAATACTATTTTTAAATTCATAAAGTTGACTACCATTTCTCGTTACTTTTCCTGAAACAACCGCAGTCATATCTTTTAGTGGAATAAGCACAGAATAGGTACCATCAGCATTTTTAGTTACTTTAGTATGTGCCGTATCTATCGTAGGTGCAGCAGTATCTTCTGTTGGTGATGGAGTAGGAGCATTACCAAGAACAAGCGAAACAGGAATACTCGCTTTATTGGAGAATCCAGCAAAATCAAAAGCAATTACTTCCAAAGTATATTCATTGTTCTTAAATCATGTTCCTGTGATAGTCACTTGTTTTGTATCATTAATATTTTTGGTATTTCCGCTCGGATACTCAAAGACAGCAATCTGCTGTTTATTGAGCATAACCAAAACTCTCCTTATATTCTTTGGTGCGTTAATAGTATAAGAAAGAGTGAATTGCGAATTAATTGTACTATTAACAACAGGAGTGCTGATATTTACATTGATATTGGTATCAGGTTTTTCTATCACACCAGGACACATTTGAGTAGGCATCTGAACAAAGATATTAGTGAAGTTATAGAAGACTCTTCCACTAGAAAATGATGAACCAGTAGCGATAACACCACCAGTCATATATGCAGTTGATTGTTTCCATCGATCTATGATTTCCTGAAGATCCATACCATTTGGCATGAAAGTAGTTGGTACAATAAGATATCCATTTCTCAGATGATCACCAAAAGTATAAGGACTAACCGCACCATTGCATGAACCATCAAAAGTGATCGGAGTAGCTCACTCATCCTCAGAAAGTCCTGGAGAATCCTTGAATTTTAGTGTACTTACAACAAAATCAGCTGGTGTATTTGGACCGGCAGCTTTACCGGAGATTTTGGAGATAGATACACTTATAAGATCTGTCTCTGGGATATCGCCATTAGTAATATAATTATTTTTCATCAATCGAGAGAATATTTTTTTGACAGGATTAGCATGAAGTGTTCCTCCATATGCATTGACATTCATAGGCGTACCATCTGCATTTCCTCATCGGAAAATCATAACCTTATCAGGCGTATACGCAGCTAAGATACCATCTCTTGGACGATTTCCCCTTTCTGTCTTGGCATTGGAAGTTCCAGTTTTCAGAGCATATTTAAGTCCAGGTACTGTAAATTTATTTTCTCGACCAGGAATCCTATTTGCTGTATCAGATAAAATTTTCCACATCAATGAAATAATTCCTGGCTTGATAACAGGGTCCTGAAGATGAGATCATGTCTTCTGATAAAGAAGAGATCCATCTCTGGCTCTAATCTCCAAAATCGGATCAATAACAGCTGGTGTAGGAGTAGTTAAGTGTGTATATGCATTAGCAAATTCAAGCATAGTTACTTCGGCAGCACCGAGAGTAAGTGGATATCCATATTCCCAGTTATCGTTAATAGAAGTCAATCAGAGTTTTTTGAGATATGGCTTAACAACAGGTTCTCATCAAAGTGCAAGAAATACTTTGGCTGCAGGGATATTTCTACTATGTCCAAGTGCCCATTTGAGCGGTAGTAATCATTCAAATTTATCATCAGCATTATTTGGCTGATCAGCACCAACTTTGAAAGGAATATCATAGATTGGCGTATCCATAGTCAATGGAAGTTTTTCCAGTGCCAAAGCATAAACCAATGGTTTAATAGAAGATCCTGTCTGTCTTGGTCTTCTGATCATATCATTCTGTCATTTAATAGTATCATTGAAATAATCGATGGAACCTACATATGCAAGAACATCACCATTTTTACTATCAAGATAAATCATTGCACTATTATTGGCACCATTATTCTGAAGAACAGGATTATTATCGAGAATAGCCTGTTCAGCAACTTGCTGAATCTTGAGATCAAGAGTGGTTCTTACCGTAAATCCTCCTTTAGTAATAGTTCAAGTACCATATTTTGCTTCTAATTGTTCTATGATCCATTGAACGAAATGTGGTGCTTTGATAGGAAAACTATTTTTTTGGAATTGAATGGTGATACCTTGAATAATAGCATCTTTGAGTTCTTGTTCGGTGATATATCCATCTTCATACATCCTATTCAATGCTAAATCCTTTCTTCCATTCGTATATTTGACACTGAGATTAGTACCTGCTACATTGACAGTAAATGAACCAATGCCATCGATAAATTTAACGACAGCATTATTGCTTTTTTTATTAGAAAGATCTGCCTTGTTGAGAATGTCAGTGAATTTTTGAACAACTACTATCTGAACATCTCCAGAAAAGAGCACAGGATTACCATAAGGATCTTTGACCGTAAACTCACCTACAACTAAATCTCTATTTCTATATGGATTATACATAGTAGGTCATTTAGGTATAGAAGCAAGAATAGAAGATTCAAGGATAGAAAGTCCTGTCGCAGACTTACCAAAATATGTCATAGCGGCAGCCTCTATACCATAGGCATTATTTCAGAATGGAATATAATTGAGATAAAGTTCAAGTGTTTTCATTTTCATCTGTTTACGAAGATCAGATACAGAAATATTTCCTTGTTCGCTACGAATCATCTTTTCCAAAACACTGCTAAGTTTACTCGTAAGAAGTATCTCTTTAATTTTTCTGACAATCGTTCTATCTTTGGTCAAAAGAAGATTTCTGACAAGTTGTTGAGGAATAGTAGATGCTCATTGAATCCTTGAGCCAGGACGTAATACAGCCTTGACAGCTGCTCTTACCATTCCCATAGTATCCAAGCCATTATGTTCTCGATAACGTTGATCTTCAAGGGCTACAATAGCATCGATCATATGTTGAGAGATTCATGAATAATCTACATATTGTCTATTTTCTTCAAACACTCTATATAATGTTTCTCCATTTCTATCCTGAATAACAGTCGCTTCACTAAAGACCATATCCTTGATCTGAGTGACATCTGGAAGATCGACAAGCACATTTTTGGTTAATCGGAATCAGAAAACTATGACAAAAAATACAAATGCTGCAAGTAATCGGAAAATAATCTTCTTTTTCTTGTTCCTTATTCCTGAAGAAAGATATGATGAAGAAGGTGAATATCCTCTGGTAGTAAAATTAGGAGAATAAAGTCTTTTTTGATTAAAATAGCTCATAGTATCCTAAATAAATAAAAAGAAATCTACTGTAATAACACAGTAGACCTCTTATAGAAATATATGAGAAATTTTCAATGGATAAACTTAATTATTTTCCATAGATATAACAACTAATTTTACTGTTATTAACATCTTCTCGACGTTCAGTAACGATATATTTACCCGCATAATTCATATCTCTAATAATCATCTTAGCATCTTCTGGATAATAATTGATAACCTTACCAACATGACCAGCACTTGATCTTAACTTATTATAAACAATAAGTGCACCAACAGCTGGCTTACTTCCAACTCTAAACCCAGCTCTCTTGGCATTTGAACATCGTTCGCGAGCATCTCCTCCAAATGGTCTTTGCTGAGTAGTCTCGTTGATATACGGGAAGATATTAGGACTGATGATAGCAGCATACCACGTACAATATCCCACAGCGAATCCGTTCTTGACTTTCTTGGTATATGTCCATTTGGAAATAATAGTTCCCTTGGTAGTATCCATACTATTCACTTCATCTACATCAGAAATTAGGGTAGTAGTTGGTTTTTTAGTAGAAGTAGTAGGTTTTCCTGATTTATTGATAGTAGGCCTATAAACAATAGTAGATTTAGGGATAATCACTGGTTTTGGTCTTTCAAGCAATCCAAGATCATATGCTTTTTCTTTTGTGATATTCAAGAAAAGCTCTTGTCCAGGAGTCAGTATTTCAGATTCATCCTGGATATAGTTCAATGTCATCAAATCCTGAAGATTTAATCCATATTGATTAGCAAAAACAACGACATTCGTTTTGTCTTTGATAGTATAGACGATACCATCCACCTGATTGGTAACTTTCAACACCTGACCAGGAGTAGGTTCACCTTTGATATTATTATCCTTCTGGAGGTTAGAAACGGTTGTTCCAAAAACTCCAGCAATCTTGAGTAAAGTATCTCATTCCTGGACGGTATATTCGATGATACCATTATCATTAGCATCTACATCGATACTAACATTATCCAGATTGATTCCGTAAGAAACTCCATCATCACCTTCAATGAAACTTGAATTGATTGCTAATTGTTCCTGCTGATTGCTTTCAAAAAGATCCGCATTGGCAATCACGAAAATGAAGAACACGATAAAAAACAACGAGAGCACAAACTTAAAATAGTTCACGCGATTGAATTTGATCATACAAGATTCAAGTGATAAATGGCGGAGAGAGTGGGATTTGAACCCACGGACCGGTTGCCCGATCGGCTGCTTTCAAGGCAGCTGCATTCAACCACTCTGCCATCTCTCCACAAGAAGTACAAACAATGGATTTCTTACGTGGTTGAATACGTTACAATGAAGAATTATAGTTATTTGCTCTTCTTTTTCAAGAGAATACACATACTGGACATTTTTATGTTTTTTACTATAATATACAAAGAAAAACCTTGCATTCATAGACTTATTAACTACATAAAAAGATAGAATAGATGAAGCAGATACAATAAATATATATATCAACTAGCAATGTATCACACCTTTTATCCATCACCTAATAATGAGATATCCAATCAAAAAAATTCAGACATGAATGAATAATCCTATCTTAAGAAATGTTTCTGAAGAAGTCGAAGAGATCACAGAAGAACTCATAGAATTTTGCAATACACTCATAACAGCAATGTTTGAAAACAAAGGCGTAGGACTTGCTGCTCCACAGATCGGAGAAAATATCAGAGTCATCGCAACCAGTCAGTGGGAGAAAAAATCAAAAAAAGATAAACTCCTCTGAACCACTATCATGATCAACCCAAAAATCATAGAAAAATCCAAAGAAACAATACTCCGAGAAGAAGCTTGTATTTCATTACCTAATTGTACAGGAATGGTAAGAAGACACAAAGTAATCCAGGTAGAATTTATAGATACCAAAGGCAAAAAGCAAAAGCAAAAATACAAAGATTTCAATGCGGTCATCATCCAGCACGAAATCGACCATCTAGACGGAATTCTCTTCATGGACAAAATCATACAGGATAAAAAAGAAAAGAAATCAGAGAAAAAAAAATAATCCGCAGAAGCGGATTATTTTAGAAATTAAAAATTGAAACGTATAAATTAATATAGTAAGTTTTTAGAATCTAAAAATCCGAGTTGCACACCATTTGGAATTTTTACGATCTCAGCACTAACATCGACGACATCTCTCTTGAAACTTAAAGATTGGACAGCATCCCGATTTTGTTGTTTGTAATCAAGCAATTTTGTCTTTATAATCTCATACTGGAAATTGATAGCAGCCATCTCCTGATCTGCCTGTTTGAGAAAATATCCGCGAGTAGAGGACATGTTGACGAAATAGAGATAGACAAATCCACAGATAAAGAGAAAAAATAAAGCTCCAGACACCTTAAAAAGTTCAATGATGCTATCATGCTGTTTGTATTTACTTATAATCCCCTGATAGGCCCTATTGACCTGTCCTGGGATAAAAGCGAATGTTCTCATACTTTATAACAACTTTAAATAAACGATGGACGAATATCCGCTCACACAGATGACAAATAGTTGCCTAAAGATGATTATTTTTCAGCAACTTTTCGTCGCGAATGAAGTGAGCATTAGTCTATATTTATCTTTTCAAGTATTCTCATCTTAGCACTTCTGGCTGCCCTGTTTAGGGCCACCTCTTTATAATTGGGTTTCACTGCTTTCTTGACAACTAGTCTATAGTTTCAGGTTTCAACTAATTGATGAAAAGCTTGTTTGACCAATCTATCTTCGATGCTATGATAGGTAATTATTATACATCTTCAAGACAATTGTAGACATTGTGGGAAATTGACTAAAAATTTCTTCAAATTATCCAATTCCTTATTAGTCTCGATTCTCAATGCTTGAAAAATAACAATCGAAGCAGGATCTCCAAGTCCACAATCGTTCAATATTTTTTTAAACGCCTGCGTGGTGAGAATTGGTTTTTGCTTCCTGGTAGTAACAATATGCTGAGCAAGTTCAAGAGCTTTTGGCGAAGAAAAGTCTGCATATTGTTCAAATATGTTTTTGAGTTGATCAGTCGTATAGTTTGCCAAAATATCAGCAGCTGTAGGTCATTTGGATGTATCAAACCTCATATCTAGATTTGCCTCTCCTCTGATGCTAAACCCTCTTTCTACAGCTTTGAAATGTTCGAGATTTACACCCAAATCATTTAGGATAAAATCTGCTTTCTTTCATTTCAGAACATTTTTTATATCAGCATAATTTCCATGAACATATTCTATTCTTTCTCATATCCTTGTTTCTTGTTCCTTATTCCTCATCTCAATTTGTAAGCGAGCCTTAGCGAGCATATGTTCATCGACATCGAATCCAATTAGCTTAGCATTCTTCGCTATCGATAAAAGTGCCATAGCATGTCCACCATGTCCAAGCGTGCAATCCACGATAAGTTTGCTTTCCGGGTCTAAATATGAACAGACCTCATTGAGCATAACCGGGGTATGAAGCAGCATATTTAAAGGAAAAATAAAGTGAAAACAACTATAAATAAAGCCGGAGAAATAGCAAAACAATATCTGACAAGGAGAGTTGACTTTTAAAAAAAAATAAACATAAACAGAAAATAACACATAAAAAACAAAAAAATAGATTATGAAAAAAACAAAGTACAAAAAAGGTCTTATGCCCATAGGAGAAAGTTTCAAAGGCGAATCAACAAAGTATGTATTAGGTGTATATGACGGCGCGATGAAAGAAGTTGCGATGGCAATACTTCAAGAAAATGAGAGAAAAGAAAAAATGCTTATGCGTGAAGCCAAAATCATTCGCAACTAGGTAGTAAGAGATTCGTCACAAAAGCAGTTTTGATTCGTATTAAGATATAGATAAAACAATTCTTTTATTCTTTTACCCTATGTGTATGAAAAAAATATTACTATTATTAGCGTTCCTTATTTTTGGGTTCGCAGTGACAACAACTCTTCAAGCAAGAGCAGAAGACGGAGAACAAGAGAGAGAAAGAACGCAAGAACAAACAAGATACGCTGACAGTGAAAATGAAATCGAAGACGAAATCGAAGACAGACAAGAAATGAAAGAACAAAAAAAAGAAAAACACAAAGTAAAAATCGGAAAGCATGAACTAGAGACTGATTTAGAAGTTAATACAGGAACACTCCAAGCAACACTCAGCAATGGAAGAAAAGCTGAAATCAAAGTAATGCCAGAAACAGCTTCGCAAACAGCTATTGAAAAACTTCAATCAAAATTCTGTGAAAATAAAGAAAATGAAATAGATGCTAATGAATGTAAAATTGAATTAAAAGAAGTAGGACAAAAAGATGAAGCAAAACTCGCTTACAAAATCGAAACAAGAAAAGAAGTGAAAATTCTCTGACTCTTCAGGGCAAAAATGAGGATTGAATCTCACATCAATGCAGAAAACGGAGAAGTGATCTCAGAAAAGAAACCTCGATGGGCATTCTTAGCAAGATTCTTCGATGTTACCGATAGCGAATAATCAAATCATAATAGACAACTTTTTCAAAAAAAACCCCCAAGGAAGAAGTCCTTAGGGGTTTTTCCTTAAATATATATAAAAAGTTAAAAGTTGATTTTCCAAGGCTTTTCTATAAGCTAAACAAAGCAATTTTATTTATACCCAAAATATGAAGATAGGATTAGTAGGTTCGACCAACGTCGGTAAATCTACGCTTTTCAATAGGCTTATCGGCCAATTCAGAGCGATAGTGACGGACATACCAGGAACTACAAGAGATATTATTCAACACGAAACCCTGATCGATGATATCGGCAACGTCACTTTTCTCGATAGTCCGGGATTACATGATTTCACGGAAGAACAACCACTCATCCATCAAATCATAGATGAGTCTGATCTCATCCTATTGGTCATCGACGATAGTGTAGGCATCACAGCGAAAGAGGAGCAAATCTTTTGATATATCATCAAAAAGAACAAGAAAAAAGATACCATACTTATCATCAACAAAGTCGATATCAAATACAAAGAAAAAGATTATGATCTTGCAAGAAACGAATATTACAAACTAGGATTCGATCATATCATTGCTATAAGTGCGAAAAAGCAGAAAAACCTTACAGAAGTGAAGGACCTGATCATCAAGATAGTAAATACCGGAGAGATGAAAGAGAGGATGAAAAAGATTTTGCCAGGCAAACAAGCACAGAAAGATCCAAACTTCACCCATCTCGCCATCATCGGAAAACCAAATGCCGGGAAGTCTACCCTACTCAATACCTTGGTCGGAAAACCATTAGCGAAAGTAGAAAATATTCCCGGAACCACTCGTGACTATGTCACGGGAGAATTTGTACTCGAAAAAAAGAAATATAAAGTGTACGATACGGCCGGTATCAGAAAAAAAGGAAGTGTGCACGGCATAGAAAAAATAGCAAATGATAAAACCTTGGAAATGTTGAAGTTTATCAGACCTATCATATTATTCATCGTCGATGGAACACAATGAATCTCTCATAGAGATATGACACTTATCCAAGAGATAAATAACTTAGCCCTTCCCATGATTATCTGTCTCAATAAGATTGATCTCCTCAACAAAAAACAACAAGAGTTTCTCATCAAAAAATCATACGCAATAATGGATTTTGCAAAATACCTACCGATATTCCCGATCTCAGCACTCACAAAAAAAGGTGTAAAGGATATCTTTACAGTTATCAATAAAATAAAAAAAGAAGCAGAGAAAAGAATAGATACAGGTCAATTAAACGATATTATAGGAAAAGAATTTATTACCAGACCACCAAGATTTCCAAAAAATAAAACATGTAAAATATTGTATATCACACAAGTAGATATTAATGCGCCGACATTTGTGGTATTTGTGAATCATAAAGAAAGAGCTAATTTTGCATTCAAAAAATGGATTGAAAATAGTATCAGAAAATATTTCAATTTTATGGGGACACCTATCGTCATCAGATTCAAAGGCAGGGTAGACTCAAGATTACCAAAAGAGGATGAAAAAAAATAACACACTTCTTATAGCAAGTATTACATGTTTAATAGGGCTCGATATGATATCCAAATATTTCTTCTATAATATAAAATATCTTCAGGAGATCGCTATATTCGAACCAATATTCAACACAGGAATCTCACGATCACTACCAGTCCCCTATACTATCATCATACTGATAAGTCTTGTAGGTATAGTGACATTTATCCGATTATTTATCACAAAAAGGATTAATCGGCTTATAGCGTCATTATTGATATCAGGAACTATAGGAAATCTCATAGATAGAATATTCCTATGAGGAGTGAGAGATTTTATCAATATCAATATCTTAAATTTTCCTATCTTCAACTTAGCAGATATTATGCTGAGTATGGGTGTAACCATACGAATCATCAGAGTTATGCTTGAAAAAAGAACATAAAAAAATACAATAACAAAAACAAGGCAGATTAGACGGGAAAGACGGAAAATACCCACTAATCCGTCCATATATGATACATCCGTCTATTTTTGTTTTATTCATTATCACATAAGAACATGCAATACACAGGAACAGTAAAATTCATCTGACCAAAGGAAACAGTAGGAGCAAATGGAATCGAAAAACAGACTATTGTATTGGAAGAGGACACTGACAGAGAATTCAAAGGAGGTTTAGCAGTAGATTTCTTCAAAGAAAAGACAGAATTACTCACTGACATCAAAGTAGGCGACCTTATCACCGTCTATCTCAACACCAGAGTTAATGAATCCAAAACACAACCAGGAAGATGGTTCAATAGCATCACAGCATGGAGATTAGAAAAAGGTGTAGGAAACGCTGGAAGCAAAAAAGAAGAAGAAAACGACTTACCATTCTAAGTCAAATAGATGTTTAAACAAAAAACGGCAGAGTTATTGGATAAAACATCGGCCGTTTTTTTAATAAGGGTCTAGAGTACTTTAGCAACAAATTTTCACATACTCTTTTAAAAGTTTCAATAACTTAGTATACATATTTTCTCACTCTATTCAACAATTAAATCTAAATTCACATTCCTTTAGGTGGAGACTGAATTTTTTCT
>CAZBWI010000014.1:0-31620 GCA_964495825.1 uncultured Candidatus Peribacteria bacterium
TACTATAAAAGAATCAATGTACGGTCATATAAAGATATTCTCATGAGCGCATGAGCTACAATTCACGAAACTTGTATCAAGATAAAACTGACAATTCTATTTTTGGAAATCTACTGACAATTCTACTTTGCTATAACAAACCTTTATCTATGTCTAAGATATTTCACAAGTCTTATGATTCATCGGATGATCAAGATAAGGATCAGGATCATCCCTCCAAGGAAAGCTCCCACAAGGCTCCGATAGATGAGATATCGAGGCTTTTCGAAAAACTGCATCTTGAGTGCTGGCATTACCTTGTAGGTATTGATAATTTCCTTGATGTCGAAGTTTTCTATTTTACCTATAGCGAGCGAATATTTTCCTTGATTGTCGGCATTAGATACTCTAATGATGTAGGTTCCTGACCCTACCTCTTTTTCTAATGTTGGTCACATGAGATACGCATCACCTCCAAACGGTTCGTAGAATTCCTTTCGCTGGAATTTCGACCCATCCAATCTCGTATAGACCGCATCGTTGCCTTTAATGATATCGACGAAAAAGTCAGTCCTCTGCCCTTCTTGATCAGGTACGACGATATTTACATACAAAAGAAATCATGTATCTGAAACAATCTGATATATATCTTCCTGTCCATTAAGAATACCATAAAATGCTTGTGATACTTCAGGATTTTTTATGTTCACTACCTGCCCTGCTGACTGTTGAAATACAAGTCTTGGCTGATGTGCGAATGTCCGTCAAAAAAATATTACCATTACCAGGGGTAATAAAATTTTTTTCATAAAAAAGGTAAGCAAATAAAATTATGCTAATTCTTTGATATATTTTTGAAATAGATTCCCTTTCTCTTCGAAATTTTTTCGCAGCGTATAGCTTGGCGATGCTGTAGAAAGCAGACAAATCTTACCATGCTTAGTGTATTTGTAGGCAAATTTCACTGCCTCCTTCATATCATTAGTCTGGAATATTTTCATCCAGATAACGTCTTTACCTGGAGGAACTTCCTCATCTTTTATCATCTGTGCTATCCTTTTACCAGAATCTGGGAAAAGTACTACATTTCTCACACCATATTTACGAAGACATTTTATCAGATTATTAAATACATACCCCCTATCCGTACCTCCAAGAAAAATGGTATCAACGTCCTTTCCAAACGTTTGAATCGCTTGGATAGTGCTTTCTGGTGTTGTAGAAATCGCATCATCAATCCATGTGATACCGCCATAGGTTCAAATATTTTCCATCCTATGTGGGAGTCACTTGAATGTTTTGAGAACATCTTTGAGTATAGTAGGCTGTATCTTCATGATATCACAGATACCAAGCACCGCGCAGATATTCATCATATTATGTTCTCACAGAAGCAGTATTCATGTATCATCAAATACCTTTCTTGTATTGATATAGAAAGCATTATTCTTGTAGCGATATTTCCCTTTTTTACCAAACATGGAGACATGATATTCTTTGAAATCATCCTCATCGAGCTCATTGTTTTTTGCTACTTCATATCTGAGAATATTATGTTCACTACCATACAAAATATTAAATTTCGCTTTTTGATAATTATCAAATCCTTGATGTCGATCAATATGATCAGCATAGATATTGAGAATAACACTGATATAGTTCTGTTTTTTGAGTCATTCCAACATATAGCTTGAAACTTCAAATACTGCATATTCATCTTTTTGTGATGTGAGATCATCGATATGAAGAAAATCCAACACCGGTTTCCCGATATTTCCTATGAGTTGAACATTTTTTCCTGCTGCTTTGAGGGTTTCGTAAGTCAGGGTACAAGTTGTTGATTTTCCTTTGGTACCGGTAATAGCGATAATCTTTCCTTGATAATAATCGAAAAAAATCTGTGCTTGAGACGTAATTTTTTTTCTGTATGGATAGATTTTGCTATGATAGATCGATATACCTGGTGTCTTGATAATCAGATCGAATTTTTTGAGTGAATCAAGATAAGTATCACCTAAAATCATATTAATTTCTGGTTCTATACCGAATGTTTTATAAAGATATTCTAGGTTATCTGCTAATCATTCTATCTTTTGGACTACATCAAGAATAGTAATATTTTTGGGCTGAACACCGATTTTCAACAAAAACTGCAGGGTTGATTTTCATTCCCTTCCATATCCCAGGATAGCTATCTTCTTGTTTTGAAATTTCTCAAAATTTATCAATATATCATAGTGAAGATATAAGATATTTATTGTTTAGCATATAGTGTTTTTTTGCTGAAATGCAATAAATAAATAAATAAAAAAAGGTAGCTCTATAGAGCTACCTTTCTGCATTATGCAGCATCTTCATGGTTTTGCCAATAAGATCCATCCTCCATTGCTTTGAAGATTGGAATAGCAATAGGATATTTTTGCTCAAATTCTTTCATAGCCTTATTGAAGGCTACATGACTTATCAATCTCATAAAAAATGAGATAATCAGTATAAGAACAATACTTATTCCCAAAAAATAAAAGAACATTTCTTCTGAACTTAGACAATTTAACGGTATCATATTTTTTTGTTTTTGTTTACTTTATCTTTTATATATTTATTATTAAATGTCAATACTATTTATATATATTTATTAATACTTGATTTTCTAATAACAATGGCTATTGTAAGGGTAACTTTATTTTTCCTTTGTAAGGAATGAAAGCTTACCAAACTTTCTATTTCACTTGATACGACTTTGATCCTAAAACTCTCAACGTGTCTTTTTTTTATTCCTTTGATAAGGAGGTTGATTTTACAGAAACCATCGATTTTTCCTGCTCAGGATTCATACCGATCAATGATATACATCCTGATATTATACATACTCTTCTCTTTCATCTTTCGCTCGCGATAGGAATCAGTTATTACAAACTTTCTCCTACTAAAGAACTAGTTGTAGAAAGCGGAATATTGGACGAAGATCAACAACAATTCCGACATACCTTCTACATTCAATGATTGGGAGAATTTTTCTTCAGAAATAACCTATCACCCAAAGGACTGGCAACGTTTGTAAATGGAATCAAAGAACAGCCAAAAAAACTATTTACTCCAACTTCCCAGACCATCATGATAGCACTTGGTGGTGGTAAAGATAGTCTTGTAAGTGTAGAACTCATCAAAAAACTGAATATGCCATTTTTTACTGCTACATTTGGCAAAGATTACTACCTCCACAAAATCGTCGCAGAGGCAATAGGTATACCGAGATTGCTTATCCAAAGAACCCTTGATCCCAAACTTTTTGAAATGAATAAGCAAGGATATTACAACGGCCATGTACCCATCAGCGGAATCATAGCATTCGTCCTCGTAACAGCTGCATATCTCTATGACTACAAATATATTGTTATGTCCAACGAAAAGAGTGCCAATGAGGGTAATACCATAATGACATGTGATCCGGGAACAAAGAACTGTATAGAGATCAATCATCAGCGAAGCAAGAGTTTCTCTTTTGAATTGGATTTTTCTAGATATATCAAGAAATATCTTTCTCCTGATGTAGCATATTTTAGTCTTCTTAGGTGAATGTACGAACTTAAGATTGCTAAAATCTTTGCTGAGAACAAAAAATATTTCGACATTTTCAGTAGCTGCAACAATAATTTCAAAATTATAGAAGCCAACAAAACTACTGAACATCGCCGATGCGGAGTATGTCCAAAATGCGCTTTCGTCTATACAACATTGAGACCGTTTTTGAGTGATGAAGATACGCAAAGAATATTCGGACAAGAACTTTACAATAATCGCGAATTACTAGAAACATACAAAAAATTATTAGGTATCGAAGGTGTTAAACCGTTTGAATGTGTTGGTACGAACGAGGAAGTCATATATGCTATGTACCTCCACTATAAAAAAATAAAAGATACTTCTCAGCTCCCTCCGATTTTGGATTTTTTCAAAACCGAGGTTTTGCCTACCCTATCACCTGATGATATTGTAAATCTCGAAAAGAAACTTTTCACTCTCTCTACCGAAGAAACACAGATACCTTCTCTTTTCCAAAGCATTTTACCTACATAAATATTGTCAATGAAACAAAGAGAACCTCGGGAACCGATCTGTCCGGATGGCATCATCCAGGGGAATCCTGCATTGAAATCAGTAATCAAAACTACTGGTAAAAATCCGAGGATATTTTTTCATCAAGAAGATATTGATAATCATTGCACTTTTACGTGTACAAACGCTCATCTCTGCACAGAAGAACATAAAAAAACTATAGTTGAAATTTTTGCTAGCTATGATTTTCCACATACTCAAGCATTTCTCTCAAAAAAAGCTCAAGCATCAGAACAAAAAGACAAACTTCCTGAAGGACATCTCTGCCCGGAAGGTCTTATTGAGTGACCGTCTCTCGTACAAGCCATTATCAACAAAAAACTGCCAAATCATGGATTATTCTTTGACCATCAAGAGGTCATCGATCATTGCACGAGATATTGCCAATCAACCAAAGAATGTACGGAAAAATATAAACATACCATAGCTAATATCTTTAAATCTTATGGGAAACCCGTGGTAGAACCAGTATCAGAAGCCACTATAGGTTAAAATATATATTAAACATATTTTATAAACACTGTCAACCTAATATAACTCAAAGGACAGTGTTTTTTTGATTATTTCCTGACCGAGAATATAATAGTAGCGTATATATTGCTTTACCGTTTGAATCATTACCATGATCAAAACACTCACACGCCATTATCACAGAATACCTAAACTCACTAAACTTCTTTTTGGGGTCGCTTTCTTTTTTGGCGTATTTTTGACAACCTTCAAGTTCATCCAAGCAGATGTCATTCCATTTGAAGATCAGCTTACTGGAATTTTTTCTTGGATAGATACAGGATATTATTCCAATACCCGGTTCAAATATGGATGAAACAATTTTGTTGGTATCATTTTTCGACAGACAGGAGAAATACTTTCTACACCAGAACCTATCACGATAAGTGGAGGTACACAAACTATTCTCTGTCATAAAAAACTTAGAGGAATCTACTACAATAACCAGAGATGATCAATAATCCGACCATTGGATAGTGACAATCTCGATCTTTTGAGCTGATCATTATATGCTTCTTGATATGGAGATATGACAATGACTGGTGGATTCTATACCAACTGTACTGGTATAAGCTGATATTCTCCTGCTTCCAATGAAGTCTATGGAGAAATCATCCATAATCTCTATGGAATAAATTATTATTTATTTGCTGGATTATCTTATGATTTCACAGGCAATAGTATCAGTGGCACGAGTTTTGATCATACTCTAGCTATCTCAACATGAGGTATACATAATGGATACCTTTTTGATACTAATGGTGGAATCGCTGAGATTAGCATGAATTTACCATACTGTGGAAACTTTCAACTTTCACCTTCAGTCATAAATCCATGAAATACCATAACCTTTCTTTGTGAAGGGAATAGCATCTATGGATATAAGTTAGATATCTTCAATGCTTCATGAACAATGATCTATTATGATGTCGTCTTGGATACTGGTACCTCTCATACACGATATACAGGAAATGCCTTACCTACAGGAAATTATTTTGCAGCATGTACTATCTTGCTTTCATGATCATATACATGACCTCAATGTGCGAATCAATTACCATTCCAAGTAGGTACAGGAACCACTCCTTCATCAGGTACATGATGTAATCCAAATTTTCAGGCAGAAATCACCTTTGCCTCTTACAATGGAAGTGTAGTAACTAATCCATCACTTGGAACTTATTATACCAACACTACCGGCATTGTATTACAACGAGCAGCTACAGAACCTACTAACTTTGCAATCTCTGGAGATTTTACTGATAGCGTATTTACTGGTATTTACACAGGAACTAATATTTTCAATCATCTTGGTATGGTCAATATAACCCTGCTCAATACCAATACACGAAACAATTTCTCAAGCACCTATACTACAGGAACATGTAGCTATATAGATGCTGCTAAGAGAGTATATGTTGATACTCTACCTCCTCTAGCGCCAGTTATCACAGCACCATCCACAGGAACTGCAAATATCTGTCCTTCTGTTCCATTATCAGTAACATGGACTACTTCTCTAGATAGTTGATCCCAACTCTCTCACTATAGATATGAAATATATAACAATAGTGGTATGGTTACCTGATTAGTACTTAGTTGAACAACAACCACTCCTTCAACAACACTCAATGTATCACTTTTGCCTTTGGGAACTTATTATCTTAGAGTCCTAGCGGTCGATAATGTCGGATTGAGTTCAATGTCAAATATCGTAACACTCAATAGTTCAGCACAGTATTGTACTGCTGGTACATGAATTGTGATCGTTACCCCTACTATCCGATTGAGGAATGTCGATCTCGATACCGTCTATAGATCTGATCCTATATGGATTCTTGGATTGACTGGTCCTACTCTCGTCAGCATCGACAAAGGAATGCTCTTTATCAACAATACTACAGGTAGTAATGGAACAACAGGATTGGTAACTTCTCATGATACACTCTATATAGAACTCATCTCTAGTGATGAATATGATACAACAGTTACTTCCACACTTACTATCGCAGGACTTACAGGAACCTTTTCTCTTACCACCAAAGCAAATGATTGTCATTTAAGTACTACAGAAAAACTCATTATCCAAAATATCTATACAAATCTAAAAACCCAGTATAATGGTAATATGGCCAAATTTTCAGAATTTCTCAATACATTTATGAATATGGTGGAAGATGAAGCAGAGATTAGCAGAAGCTGTACACTTGACTATCTTCTCGAACTCATCCAAAATGAATTTGATGTAGGTATAGATACCAGTAAACACATCACCCCTAATTGTAAGGAATATAGTATAGGGTATGATACCAATCAAATGGCATACTATTCTCCTGATATGATGAACAGATACTACTTCATCAACCGTGAATCCCTCATCAGACATCTCGACTACTATAACCCAGGAGACTGTCACCTCAATACCTACGGAGATAATATATGGTCTACTGAAAATCTTGATACTATGACCCATGTAGCACCTAATGGAAAAATATATCATCTTATCTGACAATACGGATGATATTCTGCGACTGAATTTTTATCACCGAAATACTTTGATTCTTTGGAAGGTATCAAAAATTACATCAACCTCAAAAATCCTCCACAAGAAATTTGGAATCATACTATAGATAGGTCATTTATACCTATCATCTATGCAGCACCAAATGGTAAGGAATACAAAATTTACAAAACCAATAGATGATTTATGTCCTATAAACTTATGAAAGTAAGATATTATTCAACATTATCTGAACTCAAGAGTTATATCGACAAAAATAATCCAAGCAAACGATAATTAGATGATAGTAGATAATCTACAGTCGATAGAGCAATACTTAGCAGGCAGTATTTAACACTTAGTATGTATAGCAATGAAGTCACCATTCCACCACATTAGACACGCACACAAAACTTTCGAGCATTTTCACAAAAATCTGCATCATGCTTTTGTGATATTTACTCTAGCAATCATTGGAATGCTATGGTGAGCTTCGCACATCCTCACGCCAAGTACTGCAAATCGACAATGGTGAGGATTTATCACTAGTGATTTCTGGGAACAACATCCAAGCAATGCAAATATCATTTATGCACTTTTTGGTGATGGAACTCCAGGAGCGACGGCGTATACGAGAACTCGATCTAGCAGTTGTATCCCTACCAGTGTGCAATATGTTCCTTCCAACTTTTCTGGATGATTAGGAGATTCCAATACTATATATATATTGAACTCAGGAAGCTACACCCTGACCAGTATTATGTGATTCACAAGCAAGAGTTGTTCAGCCATCATTGGAATTGGTGATGTAACCATCAAGACATCATTAACTAGTAATATTTTCATTTCATGATCAAACAATATCATTTTAGACAACATACATATAAATGGACAGTGAATAGGAAACGTGGGATTAAAAATACATAGTACCACAAACATCACACTCAACAATATGGATTGATATTGATATTTACCTTCATCCATAAGTTGATATGCCGTACAAAGCAATAATTCACATCATCTTTCTATAAGCAACTCTCGTTTCTACAACAATGACATCTGAGTCTTTTATTCATATTGAAACAATACCCACATAGGTGCTGTAATCAATAACTCACATTTTTATAACAACAATCTAGGATTAATACTTGGTTGAGTGTTATTTGGTTGATCAATCAATACGGTAAATAATTCACAATTCTACAACAACACTATATGACTCATTTGAGTGATAGCCACTATTACTTCTAACAACAATATTTTCTACAACAATAGTGTTTGATCTAATCCTTTAATAACACATATATATTCTAACAATGATACATTTTACAACAACACTACATGAATCAACTGAAGCAACGCTCTGTTTGAAGTTTATGGTACCCTAAAATTATTTAACAACACCACAGGGTATTCTTTTGACTCATGATCATCTGGTGTGATATTGGGAAGTATTCTACCTATTCCGTCATGGTCATATGGATCAATAGATACATGATCCACAGCTGTATGATATGATCGATTTACTAATCCACAGAATAGCAGCGGACAACGATTATTGAATGGAACTAACCGATCATCGCTCAGATGAACGCAAACCTTCGATCCTACCAAGACGCCGATCAGATATATCTTTGGATTGAATATCCCTAAACAAATAACTCCAGTATGGTACAATGGAAGTATATTAGATCAATATGGATCAAATAATTTCGATTACTTCACGACAAGATATATCGCTGAACCAGATTCTACCTTATCGGCTGATGATCAGACATTAGTCAATCAATATTTCGGTTCTTGATCCATCTATACCCAAAATCGAGTAACCAACGGATGTTCACTTTCTGCATTCCAGGTCGTTCACCTTGATCCGCAAAATTTTTCTACTACCTATTATTTTCAAGATCATACGCTCTATATCCTGACCGGTGGCCAATATAGATCAGACGTTGCTGCAACAAATGGATTCGTATTTTCAGGTAATTGTATTGCACTCATTGGTAATAAACATACGAAATTTACCAAATCAAGTGCAGTTATGACAAATCTCTTTTATGCAAAAGATAAACATAATATCATCTTGGATACTCTGAATCTTGATTGACTCTACTTTAATACTAATTCATATTCTCCTGCAGTCAATTCAGCAATATTTTTTGATGGTACCACCAACAACACTACGATAAACAACGTCCAGATAGCAAATACTACTAAATATGGAATTTTCATGGGACTTGGTTCTCATCACACTACAATAATGAATAGCCAAATGTTCAATAATGGTACTGCAGGGATGTATCTCTACTATGCATCTAATTATAATGTTATCAACAACACTCAGACCTATAATAATGGATTGTATGGTATACGATTTGCTAATTGATCTAGCAAAAACACCATGAATAATTTTCAATCATACAATAATACTATAGGAGTCTATGGTGATCTCACTACAACTGAAAATATCATCAATAGAGCTGCTATCTACAACAATAGTGACGCATGAATTTATTTTAAAAATTCCTCTAATAACTCACTTAATGATGTAAGACTCTACAATAACAATATTGGAATCAGAACGCTTTACAATTCACCAGGAAATAAATATTACGGTGAACTGGTATTCTCTAATAATTATGTAGGGAACTTTGATGGAACCAATGGAAATGATAGTTCACTTTCTGCAGGAAACGCATGATTATTTGCATATGCAGGAAGTATTTCTACAGGAACTACTCTTGCATGATGTATCTATGCTACCAATCCTACTCTTTCTTGAGTTGCTATACATCTTCTCAATACCGACTGTAGCAATACGTGATATAATATAGGATTTATATCCCCATACACCAGCAATGTTAAATATATGTTCGGACTTAATATGTACAAGCAGAAAGTTCCGGTAAGATATACTAGCGGAAGCTCTTCACTTACACAGCTCACTTCACAGTATGATCCAAATAAATATATCGCTGAAGTATTGCCTATTTGGGATGATCAACCGGAAGGGGTTTTCTTCACCGTTAGCTGAACAATAGAACCAAACACACGATACACGACAAATATTTATACAGCAGGTGTATTGAATATATCAGTACCAGTTAGTTTAAGTTTCAATCCCACCTCTACATCAGGCAATATACTTATTAGTGGTCATATTACAGGGCTCACAGGACTAGTAAATAATGGAGACACGATCCAAATACGTTTACTCTCTGCATCAGGATATCATCAGACTATAACATGAACTATCGTCATCTGATCTATCTCTACAGACTTCACGGTGACTACAAGAGATATCAGTCAAACACCTACATCATGATCATTCGCCTTTACCAACTTCACCAGTATGCCTGTAAATACTTTTACAGGAAGTGTGGTAACTATATCAGGTATAGAAACATGAATTTGGTGATCTATCACTTTTGTTCCTAGCACTACTTCAGGACGATTGGAAGTTTATTCAGGATGAACCATGGTAAGTTCATGAACAACAGGATTACTCATATACAATGGTAATCAGGTAAAAGCGATCGGACAAAGTAGTTCAGGATTCTCTCAAACAGTAACTGGATATATAACTCTAGGATTATGAAGCTGAACATTTACTATCACTACAAAATGATCAGATACTACTCCTCCAACAGCTCCTGTACTCACCTATCCACTGAGCTGAGAAGAACTCTTTTTTATCACGCGAGAACGAATAGCAGCAACTGATACTTGATCATGAATAGAAGGTTATGTCTATGAAATTGCTGAAGATCCTAACTTCTTGGACATCGTAAACACCTGATTTATTGATACTATTACAGGAACTATGGGTTCTCCAAATACTGGATTTAATGCTACGAGTGATACTTTCTATCGAAGAATGCAAGCTAGAGATAGAGATGGTAATTTTTCTCCACGAAGCAATACTGGAAAATTTGAAGCGATAGATTCTGATGAATGGGAATTTACAACTAAAACACATGCTAATCTCAGAACCTATTACGATTCTAATGAAATCACCTTGGAAGGTATAAAATCATGAATATCTCTCCGAGCAAGTATCGATGAAAATGGCATATTATATAAGAATGGAAACGATAAATGAACAGGTTCATATATTCAGAATTGAGATAAATTGTATGTTACAGCTAGATCAAGTAATAAATATAATAAAAGTACTTCCACTCTCCTTACTATAGCCAATAGACAGTTAACATTTACTATTACTACTAAAAGCGAAGATGAATATTGATGTACACTTTCACAAGAAGATAAGGATGCTATACAGTCTATTTTTGATACACTCATCACCAATTATTCAGGTACGGAAGATAAATACACTCAATTCTTATATACCATGCAAAGTATGCTTGCTGATGAAATCGATTTTACTAACGACTGTAATCTCCAATACTTACAAAATCTTATTCAACAGGAACTTGGTATACAACAAACCACTATTTCTACATGAACACACATTGCACCTAACTGTAAGGAATATCAGGTAACATATGATCCTATCACTATGACGTATACATCACCTACCCTTACTACTATCACGTATTTTGCAAATCGTGAAACACTTACTAGATATATCGACAGCAAGAATCCAGGCGACTGTCATATCAACACTTACGACATTTCCTCACGAGTATTTACCAATAACGATCCAACAAAGCATATTGCAAGCAATGGAAAAATTTATGATATCGTTTTGGAGGGAGGCAAATATACCTCTAATACTTTCATCTATAAAAAATATTTCAACAGCATAGCCGAACTCCGCACATATATTGATAGGAATAATATGCCGAGCCAGGTATGGAATCATCAAGTAGATACCTCATTCACTCCACAAATGTATATAGCTCCAAATGGCAAAGAATATAAAATATACAAAACTAACAGAGGATATATGTCGTATAAACTTATGAAAGTACAATATTTTTGAAGCTTATCTGAACTTCAATCCTACATCAGCAAAAATAACCCAAGATAGCTCATCATTATTTGATATATAAACAACTATTTTAAAAAAAATCTGGTTTCCTCATCACCAGGTTTTTTCTTTTTTATCGGGCAATTATTAATGTACTATCTTATGCATTATTCCATTGATTAGTTTCGGTGCTCATTCGTCCGAATAACGCTTTGCAAGCTCAATCATTTCATTCAATAACACTTCTTTGGGTGTATCCATCTCCTTCCACTCAGTATACCCAAGCAGAAATATTGCCTGATCCACAGGATCCATCTGTTTATATTCGAATGTCTCAGCAAAATTATTCACCTTTTCTACAATTTCTTCAATATATTTTGTAAATTGTATTCCGACTTTTGAAATATAATCGAAATCGATATCCTGATAGTTCCGTTCATCAAAGAAACAGTCTATGAAGTCTTTAAAATTTTCCAACGTATACATCTTGGTATACATCTTTATCTGTTCCCTGAGTTTCTCTTTCTCTTTTTCATATATGCCTTCGTCAGTCTTGAAGATATAATCAATAAAAAGCGATTCGGTAAGTACTTTTTCTTGCAGAAGGAGATTAACAAAAAAACAATGCTGATACAAATAGGAAAGTACTATTTTTCTCGCATTGATTCTTTGTTTGATATTCATAGTTAATGATAAGGAACTAAAGATCGACTTCATTACTTTTATTATTAAGGATTTATGAATTTATTACTTCTTAATCCATTAATGCTTAATGTATTTTTTATGCATCTACTACCTTATCCTTATTTTTGCTCTTGATAGTCAATACTTGTTTCCCTTTGTAATATCCACAGACTGGACATACTCTATGAGCAAGTTTTTTGGCTCCACAATTTTTGCATATAGAAATCTTATGGGTGTCGAGCATCCTATTGATATTGAGTCTTTCCCGGGTGGAATGCCTTTGGCGTCCTTTTGCCTGGGAAATTTTCTTTTTTGGTCAGATTGTCATAACTTTTCGAATTAAACTATTAAAATGCTTGGAAGGTTTAGAAGGTTTTGAACGTTAACATTTTAGTTTATCAACCTTTTAATCTGTAACAATGTTTATTTAACTTCTACAATAGTCTTGAGGTATTTTCTTCCATCAAATCTCCCTACTTTCTTCTGTTTGAAGACAACAGTTCCGTCGACTTTAGCATGAATAGAAAAATCACTACCCAAATAGGTATTCTTTCCACATTCATATTTGGATCATTTTTGTCTGATAATAATATTGCCTGCAACAGCTTTTTGTCCTCCAAACACTTTGACTCAACGATACTTTGGTTTTGAGTCCCTAAGGTTCTTTGCCGATCAACCGGCCTTTTTGTGTGCCATCTGTTAACGTAACTAATAGTAAAAATATGAGGCATATAATGCAACGGGGTTGTATATAGTTATTTCCCTACTGTTTTCAAGTTATTCATAATGAATTATATCTTTATTCCTGGATATCAATTCTATGTTCTTTTCTGTAGATCTCACCGACCGGTAATAATCTTCAGATGATGACGTTGGATTTGAGATCAGAAAGCTTATCGATAGATCCCTTGAGTGATGATGCTACCATTACTCTGATTGTCTCCTGGAACGAAGCTGCAGAGAGCCATGAATCCGTCTCTTTGGCAATATTCGTCAGTCCAAGTGCCAATCTCTTTCCTTTCGCAGGTTTTTTTCCTTCCTTTTCGAGAGCTTCATTGACCTTGATAAATTCTTCGTATTTGACATAAGTTCCTGGAATGAAGCTACTATTCCCTGAATCTTCTATAAACACTTTGGAGAACAATTGCTTTACGACTACTTCGATATGTTTATCATTCAGATCCTGTCCTTGAGATCCATAGACTTTTTTGATTTCGCGGATAATATATTTCTGTGCTTCTAGATCACCTACGATATCCTTATATTCTTTGATAGATAATGCTCCCGTCGTCAGAATTTCTCCTTTGAAGACTTCTTCTCCGTCTTTTTTGATCGGATTGAGTCCAGTGATGGATTTCACATATTCTTCTTGAATACCTAGAACCATATGATCTGTTTTCATTTCAAGTACTTTACCACCTTCTTTGACTTTGAGCTTACTTTTTCCTTTTGATGCAAATATTCATCCCTTTTTTATTTCTTCACCCTTTTTGACATCGAATTTGTATCAAGGTTTGAGTAGATAAGTTTTTTTCTGATATTCAGAAACAACTTTTACATATCTAATCTTATTTGCTTCATAGAAAAATACCTTTCCATCAAACGGTGCAATAATTGCAGGAGTTTTTGGATCTCTCACTTCGAACAATTGTTTTACTCTATCTATACCTTGTGTCTGTTCTCATCATTTTGCGACTCCTCCTTCATGGAATGTATCAAGCGTCAATTGTGTTGATGGTTCTCCTATAGATTGTGCAGCAATGATTCCTACCGGCACTCCCACTTCTACCATTTTTCTCGTAGAAAGATCTGTTCCATAACATTTCTGACAAATACCACTAATGCTATGACACACCAATGGCGTTCTAACTTTCACTTCTTCTACTTCTATATCTTTGAGTAGTTGGATATTCTCCTTATCCAAAAGATCATCTTTTCTTAAAATAACATTTTTATTGTTATCCAACACATCTTCTGCAAGTACTCTTCCACTAATAAGGGTATAAAAATTCTCTCATTTAAGTTCTGATTCTTGTCTATTGAATATAACATATGAATCAGTGCCACAATCATGTTCTCTAATAATTACTTCCTGTGAAGCATCACAGAGTTTTCTTGTAAGATATCATGATTCAGCAGTTCTCAACGCCGTATCAGCTTTTCCTTTTCTTCATGCATGCGCAGAGATGAAATATTCGATAGGTCTCAATCATTCCACAAATGAGTTCTTGATTGGTAATTCAATAATCTCTCCTTGCGGATTGACAACTAGACCTTTCATACCTGCAATCTGCGTCATATGTGTTTGTGATCATCTCGCTCAAGAATCAACCATAGTATAGAGATCTTGTCCTGGTCAAGTAATTGATTTTAGACTATCTTCGATCTTTTTCTTTGTATCACTTCGGATCTTTACGATAAACCTATGTTTTTCCTCTTCTGAGAAAAATCCCTTGAAATAATATTTATATACTTCATTTGCTTTGAGATCTCCTTGTTTTAATTCATCCTCCTTTTCTTTTGGCACTTTCATATCAAGGATATTAACTGATGTAGATCAAAGCGTTGCATACTTAAATCAAAGATCTTTGATATCATCAGCTACACGCACGGTTGTCTGCATATCATATTCATCGAAAATCCTACTTAATAATTTCTTAAGATCCTTGTTTTTGAGTTTAGTGTTTATAAACCTTACTTTTTCTGGAAGAATAGAATTGAAAATGACTCTTCCTACAGTTGTCTCGATCGGTTCGTTGTTATAATTCAGAATAATTTTATCTTTTACAAAGATCTCTCCGTTAGCATAACTTTCAAGTACATTGTCTATAGTTGAAAAAATACCAGCCGTTGGTTTCTGTTTTCGTTCTTCTTCGGTGCGGTATTGTGGTGTCCTTGTATCATAAAAATCTGTAAGATAATATGCTCAAAGCACCATATCTTGTGAATGTGCGATAGTTGGCTCTCAGGATCCTGGTTTCAAAATATTTTTGTCAGCAGCAATAAGTTCTCTTGCTTCTTTTTGTGCTTCATCAGAAATAGGGAGATGTACTGCCATCTGGTCTCAATCAAAATCGGCATTGAAAGAAGGACATACTAGAGGATGTATTCTGATTGTTTTTCCTGGCATCAATTTAATTTTAAATGCCTCAATAGATAATCTATGCAGTGTCGGTGCACGATTGAGTAACACATATTTATCTTTGATTACTTCCTCAAGGAATTTCAATGCTAATGGAGATTCTTCCTTGATGAGCTTCTCTGCTTGTTTAGGCGTATAGACGATTTTTTTCTCTATCAGTTTACCAATAATAAATGGCGTAAACATCTTGACCGCGATATAGATTGGCAATCAACATTCGTTCAATTTCAATTCAGGTCATACCGTAATAATTGACCTTCCTGAATAATCTACTCTCTTTCCAAGCAGGTTCTTTCTAAAGATACCTTCTTTTCCAGAAAGCATATCTGATAATGATTTGAATACTTTGATACCTGCACCACTGGTTCCTGCTGCACCAGACTTTTCTCCAATCAATAGATTATTTACAGATTCCTGCAAGAGTCTGATCTCGTTTTTCTTAACGACATCAGGCATCCCTACCTGGATCATTTTTTTTAATCTGATATTTCTCATCAGTACGCGCCTATAGAAAAGATTGACGTCAGATGATGCAAATTTACCTCCTTCTAATTGGACTACCGGCCTCAAATCAGGAGGTATGACTGGCAATTTTCTGATTACCATATTTTCTGGCTTCACACCAGAGACATGTAAATTGATCAGTAATTTTATCAATGAAATAAGTTTTTTCCTCTGTTCTTCAGATTTCGTTTCTTTGAATATTTGGATATTTTTTTTGATCTCCTTTTCTACATCAATATTCTGAAGCATCTTCAAGATAGCTTCTGGACCTGATTGGAAAACAACAAGATCTGAAAATCTAGAGAAAATATTTCTAAAATCATTCTCAAAGATAGTTGATCATACATCCAAATCAGATACAATAGATTTTATCCTATTAAATTCTTTTTCTAAAGCATCTTTGTTATCATTAAACAGTTTTTCTAATTCCCTGAGTTTTTTTTGATTGTCTTTTTCTTTTTCTATCTCTTCCTTATATAAGGTTTCAAGCTCCTTAATTTTGTTATCAAAATCTGATTTCACTTTTTCCTTAATTTTCTTTTCAAAATCTTTATCCAATTTTTGGACCATAATATATTTCACGAAACTCAATACTTTGTCTATCTCGTTAGAAGAAAGTCCTAATAATTGATTAACTCCTCCCGAAGGACTTGCTTTGTACCGTGCATGCAATACTGGAACCGCTAATTCTATATGTCCCATTCTTGACCTTCTGACTCTTGAACTCGTAACTTCTACTCCACATCTTTCACATACAATTCACTTATATCTTACTCCTTTATATTTTCCACAGCTACATTCATAATTTTTTACTGGTCAAAAAATAGATTCACAAAAAAGTCATCCTTGCTTAGGTTTTCATGTTCTATAATTCACTGTGTCAGGATTATCTACTACTCCGTGTGACCACTTCTCTATATCTTCCATAGATGCGAGTCTCACAATCAATCACTCGAATTTTGTTTTGTTCATACTACTATGCTTAGTAAGAAAATAAATATTTTAGACTCAAGATACTAGATTCAGGATACAAAAACTGTGTAGTTATCATGAATCATGCATTGTGGATCGTGCATCAAATAGCTTATTATTCAAGTTCTCCGAAGTCTTCCATCTCTTGAATCACATTATCGATAATTTCTTCTTTTTCTTGTCCGATATCTTCTTCTATTATGGTCTCCTCTCCTTCTCCGGCAATCGTGCTCTTCATAACACCAGAGAGTCCAAGATTAATAATTTTTTTGATTCTATCCTCTTGAACAATCTCCAATTCTTCTACCGTCAACGGCTCTACATTTTGACAAAGCCCCTTGAAGAGATAAGTAACTAAGTTGAATGATTCAGGTAAACCACCAATCTTTGGTTTCTGACCCTTAATAATGGATTCATATAATTTATTTCTTCCTATAACATCATCTGATTTTACCGTAAGCATCTCTTGTAAGGTATATACTGCTGAATATGCTTCCAATGCCCATACTTCCATCTCTCCGAACCTCTGACCTCCTTGTCTGGATTTTCCTCAGAGTGGCTGCTGGGTGATCAATGAGTATGGTCCTACTGCTCTCGCATGGATCTTGTCTTCGACCATGTGGACGAGCTTAAGGATATGCATGTATCCTACGGTAACTTTCTGATCATATTTTGTTCCATTCTCTCCATTGTAGATATCAAATTTCAAATCATCAAATCCACACATCTTGGTAAATTCCGTTAGATCCTCAGATGAAAATTTGGAGAATGTAGGAACTGCAAAATTAACGCCGAAATATTTTGCAACAAATCAAAGCTGTGATTCAAACAACTGTCCCATGTTCATACGAGAGATAACTCCGAGCGGATTTAATACTACATCGACCGGTTTACCATCCTTAGTAAATGGCATATCCTCTTCAGGGACAACTATTGAAATAATACCTTTATTTCCATGTTTTCCTGCTAATTTATCTCCGACCTCAATTTTTCTTGTGCTTGCTACATATACTTTGATCTTTTTTCTTACTCCTGCCATCAGATTATCTCCTTTCTTTGCATCAAGGATAACTACATCGATAACTTTTCCTTCGCTACTTCCTGATGGTACATATAATGATGTATCTTTTACATTTTTTGATTTATCTCCAAAAATTGCTTGAATCAATTTTTCTTCTGGTGTCAATTCTCCTTCAGATTTCGGAGTAATTTTACCTATCAGAATATCTCATCATTTTACGATGGAACCGATCCTAACGACTCCGTCATCATCTAAATTTTTCAACTTGATCATAGATACTCACGGAATATCGTTGGTCGTCTCTTCAGGTCCAAGCTTAGTATCTGCAACCTCAATCTCATATTCTTCGATTTGGATAGAAGTTAATTCATCATCTTTTACCAGTCTCTGAGAAATAACGATCGCGTCTTCATAGTTATATCACTTCCATGGCATAAACGCAACTCTCAGATTCTTTCCTAATGCCATCTCTCCATTGACAGAACATGGTCATTCTGCAAGCAGATCACCTTTTTTGACCTTTTGTCCTAATGATACTCTAGGTACTTGAGTAATACATGTCTTACTATTTGATCTTGCAAACACTATAAGAGGATATTCTTTGATACCTGTCTTGTATTTGACTTTCACTCTTTTCCCATCTACATAGACCACTTCTCCTTCTGCTTCTGCCTTAATTACTGCATGTGTCATCTGTACAATATCTCTTTCAAGACCTGTACCAACCAATGGTGCATCGTTCTTAAGCAATGGCAATGCCTGTCTTTGCTGGTTAGTCGCGATAGAAGCACGAACGGCATCATTATGATCTACAAATGGTATCAATGAAGTATTTGGTGAGAATATCTGTGATGGATTGACGTCGATATGAGTAATATCTCCGACATGGAACATTCCCATTTCATTGAATTGTCTAGCAGCTACACGAACATCTACAATATTATTGTAAGCGTCTATAGGTGTTGTAGCATCTGCAATACAAAATTTTTCATCTAATTCAGGAGAAATATATTCAATTTCATCAGTAAAAAATGGTTTAACTGTTATCATGCTTCCAAGTTTTCCATACATTTTTTCTATTTCTTTTGCTGCCTTTTCGTCGATATAATGATCTTCCTTCACAATAATTGTTTTAAGCTGTTTACCTTTGGCGTCTAATGCATAAATATTACGATGAGCTATTCTATTTACCAACATTTCTTTTTTTGGAGGAACTTCACGATGAATCTTGAGTGCTGGTGTTTCAAGGAATCCTTCATCATTCACACGAGAATATAATGATTGATAAATAACAAGTCCAATATTCTGTCCTTCTGGTGTTTCGATAGGACATATCCTTCCATAATGAGATGGATGCACATCACGCACTTCGAATTTAGCTGTTTCTCTCTTGAGACCTCCAGGTCCAAGAGCAGTGATTCTTCTCTTGTGTTCAATCTCTGACAATGGATTGATCTGGTCTAAAAATTGTGATAATTGTGATGTCGCGAAAAAGCTCTTGATTGCATTGTCTATGATTTTGAAATTTACAAGATCCGTGATCTTCAATGGACTCTCCAAATTTAAAATAGAAAGTTTTCCTTTGATGCTCTTTACAAATTTTCTCATGACTGGCTGAAGATGAGCATAGAGAATTTCTCCCATAGATCTGATACGCTTATTGGAAAGATGATCAGAATCATCCGTATAATATCCTTTTTTGAAATTTGAAATATTAAATAAATACTTGAGTGCAGCAACCAAATCTTCACCATCAAAAATATTTGCTACATCACTATCCAATGGTTTCTTGATACCAAGTTTTGCATTCAATTTTCTCCTTGCAATCCTTCCCATAAAAATCCTTTCGACAGACAAGAACTGACTCTTGATATAATTGAGTGCACTCTCCTGATCAATCAATTCTCCTGGTCTTACCTTATTGTATACAAATTCAGCTGCAGATAATGCATCAGTCGTAGTATCCTTTTTGAGAGTTGCTTCTAGATAATTAAAATCTTCTTCATCAAATGTATCCTTAAACACTTCTCTGATACTTTCATCAGTTTCGAGGCCGAAAATCCTAAGTAATGTCGTAATAGGGAATTTTCTGGATTTATTTATTCTCGCTACTACCACTCCAGATTTTTCTACCTGCACCTCCAATCGAGGACCATTTTCTGGGATAACTTTGAATGAATATCTAAAATCTTTTTTAGTAAAAAATATACCATATGATCTGATGATCTGTGATATAATAACTCTTTCAACTCCATTGATAATATACGAAGCTGATGGTGTCATAAGTGGCAAGATACCAATATTTGCACGTTTGCTAAAGAGTGTCTTCTCAGTTTTTTTCTTTCCTTCTTCTCCACGAACCTCGTTTAATTTCACTTTACCAGTAATAATACCGCCATAGGTTAATTCTTTTTTCTTACAAGTCTTCACATCATCAATAGGATCAGAAATCTTAATATCATCGATCTCTACGTACATTTTTTCTCCAGCAATATCCCAAACAGGATTGATGCTATCAAAGAGTTTGTTGATGTATTTTTTAATAAAATCCTCATATCCTCTTTTTTGCAAATCAAGCAAATCAGGAAATCCTGCAAATTTTTTGGGACTGCGCAAAAAAACTCTATTCCCTTCCCTATAAAAATTTTTGAAGAGTTCAGGTATTTTAACGGTTTTCTCTGATTTATTGATCGCTTTGATCGGCTTATTTACTGTTGCACTAGATGTCTTTTCTACCTTACTCTTTAGTGTAGCCTTTGCTGATGTACTCATATTCTTCACTACTGGTTTCTTGGTTGTTTTTGTTTCCTTTTTCTTTTGAGAAGCTTTTTTTGTTGTCATACGGTTATCTGTGATAAGAAAATAAACGATGAATATGATCTATGCCATTAAAAATCTTTCCTTCAAAAACAAAAAAACATTCAAAAACCAGGTTATGGTCTTTGAACGGTTAGTTGTTTTCTTCATTTTCTTCTCCTTCTACTCAATAATGCCCTTCATGATGCTGTCTGCATTCTCTCCCTAAATCCATGTTTGGTTATTCTCTTGGTTCGAGAATATTTTCTCACCCTCCTTAATTTGCTCGCCATAATACTATACTGTTAAGTGGTAAATTTCTTTGATTCGACTAACAACTGATAACTAATAGGTAGAAACTATTTTCTAAGTAATTGTTAGTTTGTCACTCTACTTTTTGTATTCTATAAATCCTAACTCTCTCGCTCTTAATATCTCTGTTTTAAGTTTTTTTTGAGTAGCTACGGAATTGTTAGTATATGCTCTTGGTTTAATATCACCAAACCTAGTGATATATTTTCTAAGCATCGCTACGGATTTTCGATTGATATACTTCTTATTTTTCTGGTCTGCAAAAAAAGTTACTTTCTGTCAAAGCTTTTTTGGATCCCATGACTCTATGATTGATGTAAGCTCTTCATTTACCTTTGCGAATTTCAAAAATTCGGCATTTTTATCCATTTTGAAGATGTAATATCTCTTAATTGCCTTATTATATAAGAGATGTTTTTTGATTACATCCAAATCTTGGGCTTCTGCCTGAATATAATATGAATACACATATGCTTTGTTATTTCAAGCCTTATTGCCTAAATTGTAGACCAATTGTTGGAGTCCTATATCGTCTTGATCGACGATAGTCTTTTTGATAAGTTTCTCAAATTCTGAAACCGTTTCTTTGCGGTCAGTTTCCGACAACGATGCATCAACCAACAACACCACATCATACTTTTGCATTACTTTATAGTAAGAGATTAAAAGATTAATACATTACAGATGACGAATTTCTAAGACATATCAACTATAGACCATACTTTCTCGTCTACGATCAAATAGCCATTCTAATAAATCCAATGACTTTCATGTCAGCAGGAAGGATTTCTTTAACCTTCTTGGCACCATCCCTAATATATTCCTGTTCAAGTAATACTACATCAGCTAATGATTTTTTAATCTTTCCATCAACAATCTGATCAATCATCGCCTCAGGCTTGCCTGCTGCTTTAAGTTCAGCACTAAATTCCTCTTTCATCTTTGCTATTTCGTTTTGATCTACATCTTCAAATGAAACATAGGTAGGATTCATAGCAGTTACCTGCAATGCAAGTTCCTTGGCAATATCATCATTACCACCTTCAAAGTAAATAAGTGTTGCTACTTTATTTCCTGGATGATTGTAGATAAATGCTTTTTTGTGAGTTACGAGCACACCGCCGACTTTCATATTTTCACCAGTCTTGCCCATAAATTCCTTGACTTCATTTTCAACTTCCTCTAGTACTGCGGGATCAAGATGTGCTATATCTGTAATTTCCTTATCTCATTGAGCAATCTTATTGAGTATAGAATCAAATAATGCCTGAAAATTTTCATTTTTGGCAACAAAATCCGTCTCACATAATAATTTAAGACCAACAGTCTTACCATTGACTTCTGTGATCTTAACAATACCCTCCTTTGTCTCTCTTTCTGCCCTATTTCCTGCTTTTGCAATACCTTTTTTTCTCAATACTTCCTGTGCTTTTTCCAAATCATCTCCTGCCTCAGCTAATGCTTCCTTACAATCCTTGAGCGGAGCAAACGTAATTTCCCTCAATTGTTTTAATAGTTCTATATTAGACATATTTACTATAAGTAATAATGTAAAATTAATAATAAATAATAGATGATTTGTTTTGGTATAGACTATGGTATATGCATAAAAGTAGCTATAGTATTCAATCAAAATTTTTTTATTATTTTTCACTATTCATTATTCATTTTTCATAGTATTTTTTTCTTCTTCTTTGACTTCGAAAAGCGTCATAATCCATCATCCAAGCGCATAAAATATCGCCATCTTATTTTCTTCTGCAATGGTATATTTTCCATCCCGAGCACGCTTGATGAATATTCCTAGAAATATCACCATCATAATTACTGCAAATATAGGGATATATTTTATCAACGGCAACAACATCATCACTGATGTTGCAATCATCAGCAGAAGGAATATCGCTCGCCATCACAACGCTTGTTTGAGATGAAAGGATTCAAAATCATTCTTGTTCTGATTATTGAATGCTACCACAATAATTCCGATTAAAAGATACATCATCACTGCCCTCTTTTTCTCCGTACTACTAGGGGTATACACCTCCTTGGAAGGTGGCGTCACTATCGAATCAGCTATGCCTGGAGTTTTTCCGACCTTATCGGACTGAAGGGTTTCTTCCATATACATCAAAGAGAAGATAAATCGCCTGAGGCAATTTCTTAGATAGGTGAAATTAGCTAAACATACTGTTTAGGATAAAATCTACACTCTTATGACTTCATACATTCGCTATGATGATACTATCCTCTGCCCGTCGTCTATTAAAATTTGTCCCTGCAATAATGATATTCTGGATATCAGGATTTTTCTCTAATTCATTGATGAAATTCTCCATCATCTGGCCATCAAGCACTATCACCAATTCTGGTTTTCTCGTAAGATTTTTGACTCATTTATAGATTTTCAATACTTTCGAAAGCTTTCTCTTGTATACTAATTGTTCTTTTTTGGTCAACGAAAGATAATTCTCGCTATCTACAAAACGAGCCATGGTATTCATAGACTCTATTCTTTTCTTGAGCGTCTCAAAATTTGTCAAAAATCCAGATGGAAGTTTGTAGTTGAGATAATTGAACCCATACTTCTCACCTAGTTTTTCAAGCTCTTCAGCATACATCTTCTTTTCAGATACTACCAAAATCTCATGATTCTCCTCTTTTGCTTTCTGAATCTTTTTGCGAGCATTTTCGATCTGTTCAATAATATTTTCCGGATTGATCACCGCTATATTGTTGACTATCCCAGCCCGATATTTTTTAGTCTTAGGATGAGCCTCGCTTTTGAGCGTACCAATATGCGCTTGTGCCTCAATCACATCGTTTACAGATATACTCATAATGTTTACGATTTGATAAATAAAATTAGACCTTAGACTTTAGACTTTAGACCTTAGACAAAAAACCTAAGCTCTAAGTGCTAAGTTCTAATATCTATTTAAGAGTAATAGTTGCTCCTTCAGCCTCCAATTTAGCTTTAATAGCTTCAGCTTCTTCATACTTTACCTTTTCCTTGATAACGGTAGGTGCCTTTTCTACAAGATCTTTAGCTTCCTTGAGTCCTAATCCAAGAACCTCCTTAACAACTTTGATAACTCAGATCTTTTGTTGTCCAATATCAGTCAATTCAATATTGACAACATCAGCATTTCCTCCACTAGCAGCTTCTCCACTAGCAGCTCCAGCTCCGCCTGCAACTACCATAGCTGCTGCGCTTACGCCAAATTCTTCTTCTAAAGCCTTAACTAATTGATTAAGTTCAACTGCACCCATCTCTTTTACAAGATCCATAATTTTTTGTGCATTTCCTGATAATTCTGCCATCTTACTATGAAATAAAGTAATAAAATACTAAGATATGTTGAAACGATTAAACGAATAAACGTCTAAACGCTTAAACGACTATTATTCAACTGGTTGTCATTCAACATTTGATGTTTCTTCAGCTTTTGATTCTTCAACTTTCGGTTCCTCTACTTTTGATTCTTCCTTCTTTTCTTCTTTGACCTCTACCGCACCACCATCTTTCTTCGCAATCTCACTGAGTACACAAGCGAATGATTGTAATGGATAATTCAATAGGTAGCAAAGTTTGGATATCAATTCTTCCTTTGAAGGTACATTAGCTAATTCATTTACATAGTCACCGCTCTGCCGTTTCTTCTCGAACCATCCTCCTAAGAAAGAGAATGTTGATTTCTTATTTTCTTTTTTACATTCTTTAAGATATTTATTGATCACTTTTAATGGTGCGAATTCATCTTCATGAGCATATAATGCAAAAACAGACCCCTGAAGAACATCTACATTCACTTCTTCAAGTCCTGCATCCTTGAGAGCCCTGAGAAAGATTCTTTTTTTGATAATATTCATCTTTCCATCAGCTTTTTTGAGCTCCATCCTGATCTGATTTGCAAGCGTGACAGGAATAGCTTTTTGTTGTACAATCACTGTATTTTTAGCTTTTTCAAGATCAGCTACATAGGATTTTAATAATACTTTTTTCTTGTCTTTGGTGATCGCCATTGTACTACTATTATAAAGTATAAATTTTCTTCATGAAAACAAAAAGACCTTTACAAGGTCCGTAATACAAAAAAAGAATATTTGTATCTGAACCTCGGTAGGAATTGGTGTTTTATGCATAAAGCAACCTACTGTCTTTGGTGTTTCAGATGAGTTTATAGGAAATTAGGAGGTGATTGCAAGAGATTTTTATTATTTCATTCTCAATTCGTTGATCTTCGCTCTAGTCTTGGGGCCGAGGTATCCTCTCAAAGTCAACAGATCGTTATCGGAAATCAGAGAATATTTTTTTTGAAATTCATAGACAGCATTCATTGTCGATTTACTATATATACCATCGATAGCTCAACTATAGAGTCATTCTATGGTTAGAAAATTCTGTAATATCTTAATCTCAGCACTTTGCTGTCATTTCATATATGCTCTGTAAAAGTGGAAGGTGTCTGATGATTTTGAGCTAATGATTTCAGAAGATACAGAAGTTTTTTTATCATTTCATCAATGTATCAGTTTATCAATTTCTGGCTTGCCGTTGTATCGTTGAGCTAATTCCAAAAGTGATGTCACAGTTCCTGTAGCATAGAGATCTCTTGGAAGTAATCACTTATTTTTCACTTCTTCTTTCATAATCATCCTGGTTGTTTTACCAAAAGTACCACAATCAGGATTTTTTCTAGAGACAATTTTTTTTGCGACCTGATAATTACACAATGCTTTCTTGGTATGTACATCATATTCGCCGTGCCGATATTTGAAACTCAGATATCATAATTTATTCAGATATTTTTGGAGAATCCAGACTCGGATATCCTTCCTCTCAGGTTTTAGCTCTTGGATCCATAACGCTATATCAAAAAAATATTTCAATATCGGAACATTCGCAAAATCTATACTATGGTTTTGTGCTTTGTTGGTCAGTGAAGGATCACAAACATATCCGGTCATTGTCTTTTTTCCAAAAGTTAGAGCTCTGATCAAACCTTCCTCTCCTCTTCACATCCGGATATCTATACGATCAGCAATTTGTCATTTCTCTCACGAGAGAACAATAGCACCTCCCCTATCAGCAATTTCTCCTATCCCGAGTCATGGCAAATAAATAGATGTTCAAAATGGATAGGTAGAAGGTCAAGCTAGCATACCGATAAACACTTTTTTGCCTGATGCACCAGTATATCCTTCACCGTTGAGGATTACTTCCTCTTGAAATGTTGGCTTGGAATAAAATATCTGTCCACTTTCAGGAGAATAATATGCGGTCACGGTGAAGAGCTTTTCTTCACAACCAGAAAAACTGAATCCGCCTGCAAAGCTCAATATTCACGAAACAACTATTAATGATAGCAATATTTTTTTCATGATATTTAATGATACATGTATATTTGTCTTTTGGGTGTATATTTGTCTTTTGGATGTATATTTATTGTTGAATGAAAAAATCTCGCTGTTTATAGAGTTCCCACGAATAATCAGATAATTCCATACTCATTTTATATATTCCAGATTTCCTCCACTTTGATATTCTATATCAAATATACACGAAGTAAATAATGCGACCGTAGGGAGCAAATCATGATATAGAATTATATTTTTTATGTTTGATAATTGCAACCTTTTTTTTATATTCATTGATAATTACGCAATTGATAATTACGCATTTATTTTCTGAAATCCTATGTTCAAAAACCTAGAAAAAAGATTTAATAATCGGCTTCTTGACCGGATTATTTGAATTTCTTATCTCGGCGATCGCGGACAAAGATTTTTAGAAAAAATAAAAAAAACACGGATAGAAGCATATGCTCACATCCTCAATCAGCGAGAAAAATTTAAGCAACGATATCGTGAGTAATAGAAAAACTACACGTAAAGCTAGTTACTTCTATTTATATTTCTGTGCTTCGGTGATAACCTTATTCATCACCTGAATACATTCTATAGGATACTGACCAATCGCTGTCTCTCCTGACAGCATCACATAATCAGCTCCTTCACGAACAGCATAAAAAATATCACTCACTTCAGCTCTCGTAGGCACTGGATTGGAAATCATCGATTCTAGCATCTGTGTCGCTACTATCACGGGAGTGTTTTTGATCTTACATCTTTTAATAATATCCATCTGATGGACAGGAATAGTCTCAATTGGTAATTCAGATCAAAGATCTCATCTTGCTACCATAATCATATCCGCCACATCTATAATATCTTCTATATGATCTATTCCTTCCTGATTTTCGATTTTTGCAATAATAGTTATTCCTTTAGTATTCTGTTTTTTGAGGAATGCTCTCAATCATTGAATATCTTTTTTATGTCTTGTAAAACTGACGGCTATATAGGTAAATCATACGTTGATAGCATATGCGATATCATCGAGATCTTTTTTGGTCAAAGTCGGAAGATTGTAGTGAATACCTGGAACATTAACATGTCTTCTCGACCCTACAGTGAATGATGTCAATGCTTCCACAACCAATGATTCTGATCCTTTTGCAATGACTTTTACATCAAAAAGTCCTGAATCTATCCTAATAATCATCCCTATCTTTGCATCCTTAATCAACGCTGGATAGTCACATAATAGATCGCGATCACCTCTTTTACTCTCCTTGGCGACAATCCTAAATTTTTCCCCTTTTTTGTAAGCAATCGGTTCTTGGAGTACTCATGTCCTCACTTGTGGTCATTCTGTATCAATAAGTAATGAAAACTTTTCTTTGAGTTTTTTCTCTACTTTGTGGATGGTTTGAAGATCCTTTTTGAGAGATTCCTTGTTGTAATGAGGAAAATTGAATCTCAAGATCCTAATACCATTTTTATAACATCTTATGAGCTGAGATTCACTGTTGGTCGCTGGTCCTACTGTCATGATAATACCAGTCATATCTTCAATTACATATGTAAAATACATGTTTTATTATCTTGATGTATCATTAGTATATTATTGAATATTATACATCTTTTTTTCACGCAATTGCTCTTTTGCTAATCTAATCTTACTTTCATCATTTGCATACATCGTATAGAGTATTTCACCTTTTTTGACTGTATCACCGAGTTTTTTGGAAAGATACAATCATGCTTGCAAATCTAATGGAGACCCTAACGTTCTTGCTACAGTATTTACCATCTTCATATCAATATTTTTCACTTTACCTGATGTTTCTGCGTGAATATCATGACGTATCTTTGCTAACTTCAAATCTTCTGAAGTTATATTTGGATTACCATGTTGAGCAATGATTATCTTTTGCATTTTTTCCCATGCCTTGCCGGAAATAAGTTGTCCGTATGCAAGTTTTTCTGCTTCTTTGCCCTTTGCCATACCAACAAGTTCTATAACCTTGGATGCTAAATACACCGCTTTCTTTTCTAAATCTGCCGGTCTCTGAGGATGTTGCTGCAAAACTCTCAAAACTTCTCTCACTTGCATCACTGCTCCTATTCATGCTCAGATAGGCTGTAATGCAGGTGTAATCTCTACATGCACTTTCATACCAAGCTTCTTACCAACATATTCATATTTCTGTTTTAACCATCTTGCTGTCTTCATATCAGGTACTTTGGCTGTTGGACCCACAGGAATATCAATTAATGAATGATTGATGCCCATAGCATATTTCTTTGCCATAATACTGACGATAGTCCTGGAATATGATTGCATTGAAAGTGGATATGCAACCTTGATGAGTTTTTCATCTGCCGGCGCTAAATCCAATCCACCACCTCGTACTAGACAGCAGTTATTTTTTTTCACTAATGCTTCTATCTCTTTTTTGGTAAATGAAATATCCATCAATACGCTCACACATTCACCGGTGGCTGCTGGAGTTGTGATAGCTTTGGAAAATGTCTTTGGCATTTTGATTCATAGCGATGCAAGCAATGGAATTATAATCATCGTTGTCTCGTTTCCAGGCACCCCTCCCATACAATGTTTATCTGCGACTATACCTGGAAAATGAAGCATTTCTCCTGTTTCTGCCATTGCTTTTGCCATCCGATAGAGATCCTCATCTTTGGAAGGATAGAAAAACCCCATAGCAGAAAAATACGTAGTCAAAATATCCGTAAATCTATTGTTTGAAATATCCTTCATGATAGCAAAAATCTCTTTTTGATTTAGTCTTTTGCCGGTTAATCATTTTTTGAGTGCATCAAGTGCCTCTGAGGTATTTTTTGTAAATGACACTGCCACCAATTCCCCTAACGGAATGCTATATTTCTCTTGAACATCCTTAGTAAGCCCTATTTCACCACGTTGTACAAGTTTAGCTGTCAAATCGACATCAAAGACAAATTCCTTTTCATCATAGATCAGTGAAATTTTGTCCATACTGGTAATACCATGTTCTCGAGCATCTTGTTCATTGATCAATACAGCTAGATTTTCTCCCTGATGAATATCAATGATAATTGTACGAAGATTAAGCACATTCTTTATAATTTTTTGTTTCATGGTTATTGATAGAGTATAAATTAAAATCTATGGTTGTATATTGTTACTTTGAGTATGTGAGATTGATACCCATTGATACCGTAATTATCAATATAACTTAATTGCTTTCTACCCTTGCGGCATGCCTAATAGGCTTATTCTCTTGTTTCTCAAAGAATGCTATCGCCTGAGCTAGTTCTTCGTGGTCCTTTGCATATTCATGGATATCTATCCCTTGTTTGTATGCCTCGCATGCTTGTACCAAAGCAGTCGCGCCTTTTTGTGTGCCACCCGGGTGTGCATGACATCCAGCTCCCATCGTGGTGATAAAATCAGTATTTCCCATTACATCGATGAACGGTTTCAAAAGTGTAGGATTCAATCCTCATGAAATGATTGGGCAACATTTCTTCATCGTCCTCCGCGAATCGTCTTCAGAAGTCAATGCGTGATGAGTATCAGCTTGAATTTTATTGATCAAGTCATCATCATTTTCTGGAATCAATCATCGATTTTGGTCGAAAATATGCCCTTGTGCATGATAGCTATAAATACTATGTGCTGCTGTCACATCTTCTTCTGGTGTTCCCGCCATCTTCCCCACGCCTGCAGTTCCTGTATGGATTCATGAAGTCCCTGCTAATCTTGCAAATTTGGAAAGGACCAATACGGAATATCAGATAGGGTTTTCTGGTCTCGTAAATGCGCCGTGTCCTGCTCTATGGAAATGGATGAAGACATCTGGATATTTTCTTCTCAGTGTTTGGACTGCCATCCATCCCGCAGTTGTTCCATCGATAAGAAATGCATACGATCCTGGTTCCATTCATGAATTTCTAATAATCTCACATCTCTTGATCATGGTATCATAATCAGCAGCAGATACATTGAAAGAATGAACCTTTTTGTGTCCAGTTTCCTTGACAGCCTTATCCATTGCTTCTTTGATATGTGCAACCATCTTCTCATATGGACAGAAATCTTGATCGGCTTGCGGTTCATCGTTTTTAACAAAATCACCTCCACCTCTCCAGAAATCATATGCAACTTCAGCATATTCCGCTGATGTCAATCCCATTTTTGGTTTTACGATAGTACCCAAAATTGGTCTGTCATACACGTTAAGATATTTTCTCATATCATCCAATGTATAACTCGGTCCATCATATTGTTCAAGCATCGCTGGTGGAAATCGGACGTCCAAGAGTTTCAAAGCAGAAATCTCTTTCATTCCGAAGATATTCCCTGCAATATACGTCATGATATTTTGGACATTCCCTCCCCTATCTCGAAGTCTTCGTGGATATGCAATCCGAACTAAGTTTTTTTCAAGATCTACTTTGTAGACGAGTGCATTCATCTCACGAGCAAATGGTGTTTCGGTATTTACCTGGAAATTGGTTCCCGTAGACGATTCTGCGGAAACTTCGCAGGCAGCCTGAAGAATATTGAGTTTCCCTCCAGGAATAAGATGAAAACAAGTCAACATATACTCACCGTTCTTCGGATTGGGAAGATCGAGATTGATATATGCCAATTGATGATCATTGAGCGTAGCGAGAAGTTCTTTGATATCCATGCTTATTTGTTTTTAATATAATAAAAGATACATAATTATACTTGGGTCTAGAGTACTTTAGCAACAAATTTTCACATACTCTTTTAAAAGTTTCAATAACTT
>CAZBWI010000015.1:0-11335 GCA_964495825.1 uncultured Candidatus Peribacteria bacterium
AACCAAGAAAAAATTCAGTCTCCACCTAAAGGAATGTGAATTTAGATTTAATTGTTGAATAGAGTGAGAAAATATGTATACTAAGTTATTGAAACTTTTAAAAGAGTATGTGAAAATTTGTTGCTAAAGTACTCTAGACCCATCTTTTATTTTTATTAGGGATAAATACCTAACAATTTTACTGAAATTTTTATGTTTACCAGTACTGACATTTTAACCTTGCTGTGACAAGCAGTATATTGAACGCTTGTAATTACCACCAAAATCCCTATATCGAAGAAGATCATTTTATATGGTCTTCTTCTTTTTTTCTATGAACCTGGAGAAACTGTTCGGCAGCAAGACAAAAGTAGATATCCTCAAATACCTTCTTTTTAGAAGACAAGGAATCTCCATGAGAGCCCTCGAAAGCGAAATCGAGCGGACATTTCCTGCTATCAAGAAACAGGTTGATTCATTGAATGAAGCGAATATCATACATGTGAATAAGGATGGCCAATGACGAGCTATTTCTATCAAACCAGAGTTTTATGATACTCTCAAAAATGTCTTTTATTTCTGACTCCAAAACGAGCTCAAAACCTTATTTACAACTTATGAGGTAATGATCGATCAATATTACTTCGGCAAAAGATTTAATATCGATCTGGAGATGGATCTGGTAGTAATTTACAAAAATTGTGAGAAACCGCAGATAGATATGATCAAAAGCAATATTGATGAGATTTTTAGAAGTTATTTCATAGAAACGGCGTCCGTTGTCTTTATGAGCCTGGAAGAGTGGCAGAAACGTGATAGATTAGCAGATAGGTTTGTTATTCAGATCAAAAAAAGTCTCATTCCCAAGAAATAATGATAGATGTTAGATAATAGATGATAAATGTGCTTTATTTTATAGCAAAATACAATGACAGAAAATTTGATTCAGACAAAAGTTTTCAATGTTCTATAGATGTTGTTAAATTGTACAAAAAACTAATAGAGTAAAATGAATTTATTACATCCAAACAAATTTTAAGATCATAAACTAGCATTTGAGCTAATATAGGGGAAGCTATTGCTGGATAGAGTAAAAAGGATTTTTAGCCAAGATATTTGTTGTACCAAAAGAGTCCAGAGAGATTAAATATCGATTAAGATTACTTCAAGAAATAAATCTTTACAAGGGTGATGTAGAAAAGTATGTAAAAGATAGAGAAAGTATTAGCAATATTCTAACCAAAATAACCAAAATAATCAGAGAATCACTCAAAAAATACCTTTTCATTTATCATGTATCATGTATCATTTTGTTAATTAGTCCCGAAATACTAGCTGAACAGGTGATGGGATATGTTGTAGGAGCTTCAGAACTGATACCTACGCTCAAACCATCATCCAAACCGTACAATGTAGCAATCCTACCTCAAGGACCGCATTTTTACACATGATTGCTGCAGGCTGCAGGATACCTGTTGTTGGACACGGACAAAAAGAATATGCTTATAATTTCTCAACAAATAGAATATCCCGAAGACATACTAATAGATCATACTACTTATGGACCGATACTAGGAAAAAATCTAAAGAATACTGGAAACAACAAAGCTCTTCTTGCACATGAGTTGGGTGCAAAGACCGTATATTCTCAAGAACAATTGTTATTGGGAAAGATAGATGTTCAATTACCATTTTTGAGAGTTATTACAGATACTGAGGAAATTATTCATATAAGTGTAGGAAAAAATATCACTCAAGAGAAGCTAAAAAAAATTCTTCATTGGATAAAAAAACATATTTCTGACTATACTATCGTTTTGCTTACAAATATCGAATTGGATCAATCAACCAAAAAAGTTCAAGAACAAGAGGAAATACTCAAGATTGTAGAGAAATCATCGATCCCTCTTTTAGTACTCTTCCAAAAAATCCTTAGTACGCAGAAGAAAAAACCGGAAATAATAGCTTATGTAAATCCAGGGGAATTTTGAGGGCAATCATCCAAAACAACGAGATATATCTGTGCAGTAGGATAAAAATTCCAACTAACAACTAATAGTGAACAACTAACAATAAAAAGAATGATTCCATAATTGTTAGTTATTAGTTGTTAACTGTTAGTTAATTTGTCATTTTGACTTGAAAACCTCTTGCATTTTGGTACAAGTATAGTGCCAAAGTTTTTTTTTATTGGTAAAAAAATCCAGATGATGAAATTTATTTACGATAGCTTAGAAACTGTCAAAAAGCTCAAGCATCCTACCAAAAAGGATTTTGTCAACCTTACGTTAGCGATTTTTGTGGCTATTATTGTTGCAGGAATCTATTTTATTGCTGCAGATACTGTCTTTTCAGGCATCTATAAGCGATTTTATAGTGTAATGCAATAATGTTCGTTTTATCGTATAACCTGTAGTGTATGCAAAAAGCAGAAACAAATACCTGAGAGATCAAAAGACAAATCGAAGATAATGCATTCAAATGGTATGTATTAAGTGTTGTATCAGGACAAGAGGATCTTGTGATAGAAAATCTCAAAGAAAGAATGAAAAAGCAGAACCTTGAATCCACAGTAGAGGATTATATGTCCCCTATGGTCAATGAATCATCGCTCAAGAAGTGAGAAAAGATAATTAAACAAAAAAAACTCTATCCAGGATATGTCTTTGTCAAATCGCAGATGAACGATAAGATATGGTATGTTATCAGAAATACGCCGGGAGTTAGATTGATTGTAGGAGCGGAGACGCGTCCTATCCCGCTGACCGATGATGAATATCAAAAAATCATGGATCAGATCAAAAAATCACAAGAAAGATCAGAACTCAAGATACCATTCAAAGAAGGCGATGTTGTCTTACTGAAGACAGGAGACTTCAAATGAATGAAAGGAACAGTGAGAACCATCGATACAGAAAAATGAACAGCAATTGTCAATATTGAGATGTTATGAAGACTTACTCCAGTCGTTATAGACTTGGACAAAGTGGAGCTCATGAGCTAGTAATATATTCCATGGAGAGCACCATATGGTGCTGCTTCTTCTCTATGGCGCTTTTATTTGATGATCGCTAGGATGTATACCAAAGACCAAAAGATCCTAAGGTTCTCGATGTTATTGCTCTTTTTGGCGCTTATGATCGTATATATCATCCGATATCAGGTAAAGGGGATAATAGTAAAAGAACCCTTACAAAAACAGAATATGAGTTCAGGAATACAGATCGTAAGCATCAGTGGAGGAATGATCTCAGATATCGCAGACACCTGATCGACGATATCAGATAATAGTACTACAACATGAACATTAACCAAGACTTGAATTACTACTTTATGAACAACAATTGTATATACGGGGACTTCTTCGGATGCTATGGTCAAGAACACCACGATTAAGATGCTATCGTGAACAAGTATATATTACGGAAAAATAGCGATCATAGAACAATTGGGTATTAAGTATCAATATGCATTGACAGATAGCTCATGAACATGGTATATCTATCTTGGTACGCCGAGTTATGACTTCGTAAGTATAGCAAGAGCACTCAAGGGGAATACCTATACCATGGCTACAGAACAGGAAATACTTGCGAACAAATTATTTGGGAATAAGGTAGTCTTCATCAATCTTCCTGAATACAAGGACAAACAGGTTATTATGCTTATCTATATGAACGATGGTATTCGGCTCATCCAGATAGACTATTGATTATACCATAAATCCAAATGATATCTCAAATCTTTATTTATTGATTAATCTACAATCATGGCAGGAAAAATTACTAACATTCTTAATCTCGAAATACCAGCTGGGAAGGCACAGCCAGCACCTCCACTTGGACCTATGCTTTGAGCAAATGGAGTCAATATCTGACAGTTTATCAAGGAATTCAATGATAAGACGATGGAGCTCATGAAACAGTTCGGCGGTACAGATGTCAAAGTGAAATGTACATTGACTATCTACGCAGACAGATCTTTTGATCTCAAAATATGAAGTCCAGTAACGTCTAATTTGATTCTTCGAAAACTTAAACAAGCCAAAGGATCTGGAGAACCCAATAAGAAAAAAATCGGAACACTTTCCAAAAAAGATCTTGAGGAGATTGCTCAGCTCAAGATGGGAGATATGAATTCCGATAATCTTGAGTCTATGATGAAATCTATTGCAGGAACTGCAAGAAATATGGGTATCGATGTAGAAAAATAATTCAGAATCAATACGTGGGAGCTTTTTAAGCGTTAGAACCACTTTTATCTTATTTACAACAAGAACATGGCACACGGAAAAAAACGGAAAGAATCGGCTAAATTAATCGATTCAACTAAGGCGTATCCTATCGAAGAAGCAGTAGCATTGCTCAAAAAAATAGGATATACCAAATTCGACTGATCTGTAGAGATCGCAATCAAGACCTTTGCTGATCCCAAGTACAATGATCAAATGATGAGAGGAACAACTATTCTTCCTCATGGTACCGGTAAATCCAAAAAGATTGCAGTATTTACAGATGATGAGGCTGTAGCCAAAAAAGCTTGAGCTGATATTGTAGGCAAGGATAGTCTTCTTGCTGATATCAAAGCGGGAAAAATAGATTTCGATATCTTGCTTACAACACCTGAATTGATTAGAGATCTTGCTCCAGCAGCAAAACAGCTCGGACCAAAGGGGCTGATGCCTTCTCCAAAATCAGGTACGGTGACAGCAAATATTACTGAAGCAATAAATGAATTTAAGAAAGGAAAAATGGAGTTTAAACTTGATAAGACCGGAAATATTAATGCAGCCGTAGGTAAACTCTCATTTACTGAAGAGCAGATAGTAGAAAATATCAAAGCATTTCTTAATGCATTGGAAGAAAATAAACCAGCAGGAGTGAAAGGAAAATTGATTAAAAAGGTGTATATTGCTCCTACAATGGGACCTGGAATACTAATTAGTTATTAATAGTTAGTTTATAGTAGATAGAATATAAAAATATATATTCAAAAAAAACAGACAAGTTCTTTATAGAGCAAGTCTGTTTTTTTGATATTTTAGTGTCTAGAGTTTTTTATTTAATGAGCGAGCAAAGATATATGAGAATATAAATCCTACGCCTGCGACTACAAGGATTTCTATGACGAAGATTGCTATGATCCAGAGAATGTTTCCAAATATGTTGAATAGTGTCACATCAAAGAGATGATAGATATAGTAGTTGATAGTGATACCGCTAATAAGCAATAATGCCAAGCAAATAAGGAAAGAGAATCCCAAGACGTTCACTGTTAGTGTTATGAATCATTGGACAATCTGTTTGTAGGTTGCACCAAGTATTTTTTTGACCTCAAGCTCTCTATGGAACGTATGGAAAATATTTTTCAATAAGAATCCCAGGAATGCGAGAATAATAAATAAGAGTATAGCTATGATAACATAGGAAAGCCCTATGATGAAATTACTGAGATTGATAATAGTGAGCACTCTATTTTCTTGTTGTTTGAGTGTGGAACCGGTATCAAGATCCTTTATATTGAGGATAATATCCTTGTTTTTGGTAATGATTGTTTTGAGTGATTCATACTTACTGTCGCTATCAAACATAACATAGAGTGTTGAAGGGAGAGGATTTTCTATTCAGAATTTTTGGAAATTACTAACAACATCAGGGATTTTTTTCTGTAAGAATGCTAATGCATCGTCTTTGGAAGAGAACATAACTTTGAGTCCTTTGGATTCTAATTCGTCCTTGAGCGCAATTACTCTCTTATAGATTTCCGTATCACTACCTGTACGTTCTGGAGAGGGAGAAATGTCCTTGATATAAAAATACATACCAAGTCTCTCCTTGAGATCTCCAGTGAATTGATGAGCATACAGCGATATTCCTAGGAATATATTCAACAGAAAGAGCAAAAACCCTATGAAAATGCTTACACCGATAACATTGGTTCGTGATGTTTTGAGAAGATGAGTAAGGTCTTGCTTGAAGATTTTTGAGAGTGAGCTTTTCAGCATCCTACTGAGGATAAGGTATAAAATGTGTGTTTATTTTTTGAACATATGCTGGGTGGTAATAAATTTCTCGAAAAGAGAGATCTTTTGATCATAGAAATCCATACCTTTATCGATAGTTTGGAGTTTTTCACGATGTTTATAGAAATATTTTATCATATCTTTCGCTTTTTTGTACTTATGTTCCAAGATATAGAGTTCTATCAGATTATAAATAACTTCCGCATCAGTGTTGTTGATATAAAATGCGTCCTTGAGGAAGTTCAATCATTTTTCTCTATTACCATATCGATATTCACACAGCCCATAACATCTGAGAATTTCGTGATTTTCTGCTTTAGTAATTTCCAATGCTTTCTGGAGATATTTCTTCGCTTCCAGTCGATGATTTTTTTCCATCTCCAAAACTCCCTTGATATAGAGCCCCAATGGATCTGTGTTGTTTTTTTTGGCATTCAAAAAATCTATTGCTTTGGTCGCTTTACCGATTTCTCATTTTCTATATTGGATATCAGTAACCTGAAGAAGTGCATCTTCATTGTTTGGATCTCTAAAAAGTATGGTATTTACCTTTTTTATAGCTTCATCGAATTTTCATAATTCTTTAAGCTCTTCGATTTCATTGATAAGGGAATCAGGAATATAGGTAGGCATACTATCGATTCATGAAGTAAATGAGTATATTCAAGTGTATTCTAAAAAGTGCCTATTTTCAAATATTTCCGGCTTGTTAAAAGTATTTGAATTTACATTTATTTAAACAATGATATAGATGGGTAATAAAATAGGAAAACAAGTATGTTATTGAGCATTTCCGCCTAAAACCATAGGCAGAGAAAATGTTTTATCTCACCTTATCACCTGCAAAGTAATGGTATCACCAGGAATATGGGTATAAAGTTGATACAGGAATGGTAGAGTATTGGTGATGGCTTTGCCATCGATACTAGTAATTACATCTCCTTCTTTGAGTCATGCTTCTCGTGCAGGTAAATCTGTGAGGACATCCTTGAGATAGATGCCGGAGGCTAGAGAAAGCTTTTTCTCTGATTGAAGTGTAGAGCTATTTTCTACATATTGAATTCCGATGACTGGTCTGGATATCTTGCCAAATGACTCTATACTAGTGAGCGTAGCTTGTATAAATTCTTTACTGAGTGGTAAAGCAAATGTCATACCCTCACCTTCGTCGATAGCAGTAGTTATTCCAATAGTATTACCGTCAATATCAATCAATGGTCATCCACTGTTTCCAGGATGTGCATGAGCATCTGTCTGATAGAGTCAGATATAGAGATTATTTCCGTTGATAGTAAGTTTTTTTGTTGTATTTGAAATGATACCGAAGGTGACGGTTTGTGGATATTTTGAACGTGCATTACCTATAATCAAAGCAAATTGTCCTATATCTACATAGGTATCTATAGGAAGAAATGTTGCTGCGACAAGATTAGTAGGTATTTTTCCTTCAGTATCGATGATCTTAAGCACAGCAAGATCCAAGAGATCATCAAATCGGATTTTATCTACATTATAGGTTCTGCCATCAGAGAGTATAACCGAATATTTGGCTGTTGTATCCTGTACGACATGCTTATTGGTAATAATATACCCATTTTTTGAAATAATGATTCCAGCACCTCATCCTACGATAGTTGTCTGTTGTTTAATAGTACCGGGAGTATGGAGTTGTGAAGGATCGTCGACATAAAATTTTACATCTTTGCTGATAGTGATACTTACGACAGAACGTTTAGCAGTAGCAATATTCTGAATAAGATATGATTGTAACCCTGCAAAAGTTGATTTTTTAATAGTATTTACTTGTATTCCCATACTGGATTCCATAAAATTCTCGAATGATTGCAATTTATTGTTTATGATTCATCGGATGATGATGTCTCAGAATAGTATAAGAAAAATAGTGAAAACAATTATGAACATCATCTGTTTTTTTGACATAGGGAGTATATGTGTTACTTACTAAATAGTATTCTTATTCAGAAACCTCTGTTTCAGAAGCCATTTTAGTTTCTTCAGATGATTCTTCAAGTTCATCGGTATCAGTAATTCCTTTTTCCATATTTTCTGCTGCTTTTTCAGCTTTTTTTCTTTCTTCCTTATATCTAAGATTTTCTTCTTTCTCTTCTCGAGGCCTATAAATGACGTCGATATCTTTGTCGACCATTTTTGCTAACGGAGTTTCTGGTTCGTCGAGATGGATATCATTAGAATGAATAGTTTTGATAGTTCAATCCTTGAATCTAATTCTGATCGCTCATTCAATGATACTAATTCATCATTCCAATATCTCTTTGCCAGTCATAACTACCTGGCCTTTTCTCGCTCTTTTCCATATTTTCAAATCTTCAAGATTTAAGAGCTTTCCATTTTTGTTTGCATGGATCAGGATAAATGGCTCTCATTTATGCAGGAACATATTTGCTACTTCATCTCATTCCTGAAGTTCTATTCCTTTGACTCATCAAGCTGTTTTCCCCATTGGTCTGAGATCGCTGCTCTTGAAGAGGAGCATCCATCCATGTTTTGTGATGATACCAATATTATCCGTATCATTTACTGCTTCAACGCTTAATATTCTTTCTTTGTCGGCAAGTTTCATGATGACAGTAGGGAATTTTTTGAATGAGAGTACTAATTCCTTCTTGATTTTTTTACAATTATTCTGATTTGTTAAGAATATGAGATGATGGTAATCAAAATGTAAGGTCTTAGCAAAAACGATTTTCCCTTTGAGTCAGAAATGTTCATTGAGATTTAATGCGTTTTGTTTCATGACGAAGCTTCCGAGATCTTTTAATCTCTGGACAACTAATTCTCCTATATCCGTTATCACGATCAGCTTATCTTGATTGTGAGTATAGATAAGATCCATAGTTTCGTCAGGTATGACTTGAATTCTAGACTGGTAGAGTATTCTGATGCTATAATCGTTACCAATCCAGACGATAACATCTTCTTTTACTTTGTCTGCAGCAGCCATGAATGCTTTTAGGCTTCATGATACATTGTATACGCTGAGATCTTGTGATACTTCAGTTTTTCTTTCATCTCCATATTGCTTCTTCATGTAGGTGAATTCATCTTTCACGACACCATCAAGCTTCTCTGGCTGAGAAATAATTGCTTCTAATTCTGCAATAAGCTTTTTCTTCTCATCGATTTCCTCCATAACCTTTTTGATTTCCAAACCGACCAAAGATTGTAATCTCATCATGAGGATATATTCTGCTTGTGCTTCAGAAAATTCGAATGTATGTATCAGATTTTCCTTTGCATCCTGTTTAGTCTCGGATTTTTTGATTGTTTCTATCACAGCATCAATGATATCGATAGCTTTTTTCAATCATTCCAAGATATGTAATCTGTCTTTAGCTTTATTGAGTTGGAATACAGATCTGCGATAGACTACAGTTCTCCTAAAAGTGACGAATTCCATGAGAAGATCTTTGATATTCAATAGTCTTGGTTGTAATCCTCATTCTACTAGAGATACATTATTGAGATTAAATGTAGATTGTAATTCTGTATATTTATACAATTCTACCAATATTTTATTGGCATCTACACCTTTTTTGAGATATATAGCAATCCTGATATTGTTTTTGCTAGATTCATCTCTCATATCAGCGATTCATTCTATTTTTTTATCAACAACTAATTCTCCGATTTTTGCGACCAAAGAAGATTTGTTTACTAAATAAGGAATTTCATCGATAACAATAATGTTTCCATCTTTATGCTCTTCAAGATGAGTTTTCCCTCTCATGATAATACCTCATTTCCCTTTCTTATATACTTCTTTGATATTGTTGCTATCATAAATGATTCATCCTGTAGGAAAATCAGGCCCCTTGATAATCTCCATAATTTCATCAATAGAGACACTATAAGTGTCGCTTTGTTGGGGTTCTATTCATACTGTTTGTGATTCACTAGCTTCCGCATTTGCTTTAGCAACTTTTGCTTTTTGTTTCTCATTCAATGGTTTACCTTCCTTTTCAAGGAGTAATAATGCAGCATCCAATACTTCATTGAGATTATGTGGAGCCATATTCGTTGCCATACCTACGGCGATACCCATGGTACCATTACAAAGATGATTAGGAAATTTTGTAGGAAGCATGACAGGTTCTTTTAAGCTTCCATCAAAATTATCTCTTCGATCAATAGTATCTTGTTCGATATCATTGAGCATTTCTTCAGCTATTTTTGTTAGTCTTGCTTCCGTATACCTCATCGCTGCTGCACCATCTCCATCGATAGAACCGAAATTACCTTGTCCATCGATTAATGGATACCTCATAGACCATGGTTGGGCCATACGTACCATAGCTTCATAGATGCTACTATCGCCATGTGGATGGTATTTTCACATAACATCTCCGACGATTCTCGCAGATTTCTTATGTTTCTGATTGAAAAAATTATTCATCTGATACATTCAGAATAATATTCTCCTCAATACCGGTTTGAATCCATCTCTCGTATCAGGCAATGCACGTGATACGATAACTGACATCGCATATTCGATGTACGATTTGGAGATTTCTTCTTCGATAGGTTGGTTGGTTACCATTCATGTAGCAATCGGTGTAAGATCTTTTTCTTTCATATGTATGATAAGAAAATAAAGTTTACCAAGACAAAAAAACTTCAAGGTTTAGAGCCCCAAAAGTTTAGATGTACTTTTGATAAAAAAAATATAGTAAAACCAAGGGAAAATGCAATGCGTTCCTCATACAACTAGTTGACAAAAATAGAAAATATAATAATTATCACTATTATAAAATAAGGTATATGTATTTTCTTGTATGAAAGTATCTAGGAAAAAAACAAAAAAAATATGAACAAGACAAAAAATACACAAAAAAATAACCAAATATTGAATAATTGAGTTTTATATTTTTTTAAAAGTCAAATATTGAATTATTTTTTCTTTTTAGTGCATGTTTTAGCAGGTTTTTTGGCAGGAAGTGCTTTTTTGACTGGCTTAACGAGACCTAGCATATTACCTAATGTAGGCATAGGATACTTTTTTGCGAATTCATTGAATTTTTTCGGATCAGTGAATTCTTTGGAAATTTTTTTCTCTTTACCATTGATATTCTCGTAATACATAAATTTACCCTTGAATGTGCTGGTAGTACCCATGATGTTTGTAATAAAAGATAAAAAGATAACAAAAACATAGAAATTTATAGAGAAAAATCAAGAAGAATGTACTTATGAAGCCATAAAAAGAATGTTTTCAGTAAATTTTTTTAAATAATGTCAAATATATTTTCAAAATTTGACAAATATAACAAGTTCGTATATAATAATACTGTTTAG
>CAZBWI010000016.1:0-12512 GCA_964495825.1 uncultured Candidatus Peribacteria bacterium
TAAATGTCATCTTTTATTTTGTTAAGGATAAATCCTTAACAATTTTACTGACATTTCTATTTTTGCCTAGTACTGACATTTTAACCTTGCTGTGACACCCTGAGAATTGCAAATTGAAATGTATGAGGAAATCAGTATGATTTCAAATACTATTTATAGTTTACTTGTTGCTATGAAAAAACTTGCACTCATTATTCTCGATGGCTTCGGTATTAATTTCAAGACACCTGAGCACAATGGCATCATCCAAGCACATTCTCCTGTATTTACAAAACTATTTTCTCAGCCATATGCTTCGTTGGATGCGTGTGGCAGAGCAGTAGGACTTCCCGACGGACAGATGGGGAATTCCGAGGTCGGACACATGACGATCGGAGCAGGGAGAGTGATCAAACAGCATTTGGTCGAGATAGATGATATGTTGGATGATTGATCATTCGCAAAATTACCAGAATTCCAAGTTGGTATCCAACATTGCAAAACAAATAATTCTACATTACATATACTACAATTATTTGGTCCAGGAGGTGTGCATGCTATGGATTCACATCTCAAGAAAATGCTCAAGATTATCCCTTCCGACATTACTGTTGCATTGCATTTGTTTGGTGATGGTCGTGATTTGGAACCTAAATCAGCTGTCGATCTTATGGAAAAATTCCAAATATTTTTGGGACAATATCCCAACGTCCATATTTCATCATTTGCGTGAAGGTATTATGGCATGGATAGAGACAACAACCGAGAAAGGATCCAGAAGTCCTATGATGAGATTATGTTTAGTCAGATGCAGACCAGTGATACGCCGAGTGAATATCTCAGGAAACAATACGAACAGGGTATCACAGACGAATTTATTATGCCGGTAAGTTTTGTGTGAGGTGAACAGATAGAGAGTGGCGATACTGTCTTCCATCTCAACTTCCGTTCTGATAGAGCAAGACAGATGACACAAGCTATCATGGTTTCTATCGATAAAAAAAATGCAGAAGAATATCCGACTCGAGACAAAAATTTTATCACTAAACCGCTCGATGACGTGTATTTCGTTACGATGACCAAATATTATCCTGAATACAATGGTAATCTATTTATCAAACCTATGGATATCAAAAACACTTTATCGGAAACCATTTCCCATGCGGAGCTTCGTCAACTACATCTCGCAGAGACCGAGAAATTTGCTCACGTCACGAAATTTTTTAACGGAGATAAACAAATCGTTCGAGATGGTGAAAAAGATATACTTATTCCATCACATAAAGTAGCGACCTATGATTTAGATCCTGAGATGTCAGCACAAGAGATTTATGATCAGTTTATCGAAAAAGCAAATGATTTTGATTTTATCATCGTTAATTTCGCTAACGGTGATATGGTAGGTCATACATGAAAAATGGAGGCAGTGATTCAAGCTATCAAAAAATTGGATACTATCATATGAAACATAATTACCTTTTGTGACAAAAACGATTTCGAGTTGTTGATTACTGCTGATCATGGCAATAGCGATGAGATGTGAACACCAGAAACACCGATGACTGCACATAGTATGAATCCTGTTCCTTGTCGATACATTTCTCATGGTATACCTCAGGAGATCAAAAAAAATGGTACGCTTTCTGATATTGCACCAACCGTATTAAAACTTATGGAATTAAATATCCCAGTCGAGATGACCGGTAAACCGTTGTTGTAGGAATTTTTCAAGATTTTCTTGTCTCAAATCGTGAGTTTGTTCGTCTCTCTTAATAGAATGATTTTATATTATTTAGTAATTGCACATAAGATTTTATAAAAGTTTCTTAATTCCCTTTATCAAGTCTTTGTTTTTACGATTATTATATCTTCGTTCAATTTTTTTCATATAAAGTACAAAGTTTTTGTTTCGAAACACCGTTATATTTTATCAAAAACTTTTTGGTATAACTTCGGAATCCTTCGCTTCAATTTATGTGATGTTTTCACATTCAAAATGTGTGTTCGTGTCTAATTTTTAAATGCTTTCAAAATCTTGATAATGAGGCATATGATCTAAAGTTTTCGGTATAATATACACATCGTTTTTTTGTGTGTTCTTGGATCTCTTTCATTCATTAGTTTTGCCGCACTTACATCATCTACTGGGATAACCCTAACCTGTCATCATCTTTCTAGTATTCAGAACACGATTTGCTTGTTGAAAGCTCATCTTCCTTTGTTTCATTTTCTTCTTCATCATATATAACTTTCATCCAGCTCTATCTCTCATTGTAATTTTTCGTAGTTCTTAATACTATTCTCTGCTATCTTTAACCTTATCTTGGTGAAGAACTTTTGAGCAGTGTTTCTATGCATTTAGTACGTGAATTGCTAACAAGAAAGCTTGTAATAAGAGATTTCTCTCTTTTGGACTGAGTTTTGAGTAATTAATTTTCATTGCACATACAGTATAAATAATCTACATCTCTTTTTACATTATGTAATTTCGTGTGCAATTACCTTGCTTGCTGAGTAACTTACATCTCAGATTCAGCAGGGACACCCTTCTCGCTATCAGGCAGGAGAGTGTTTCTCAATTTCTCGTCGCGGTTCATCAATATTATGGCGTCCATATCGTCCGGTTCCCGGACCTTGCCGAACGTATTCAACTTCTCCGAATGATGGAACGGAACGACATAATTGTTCGTCATTTTCTTATACTCTTCATTGAAGGTCTCGATAAAATGAACATTTTTCGTGATAGGAGAGATGACGATAACATCTGTTCAGGTAAGATTTTTTTCATGGAACCGCTTACAGAAGAGTTGCGAATAGAACTGCAGCGTCTCTTTGACCAGTCCTTTGGCTAGGGGATTGGATTCGATAAAATCATAGGTCTTGTATCGATATTGGACTATACCATTATCTTTATACATCTGTTTCAGTGCACCCATTCAGAGATTCAACGTATCCATAGTATGATAAAATCCATTTTGGATTTTGATCGCTTTGCAAGAGTGTTCCGTGATATAGAGAAGGACGAAATTATCCTTTTTCAAGTTGTTTCTTAAGAAAAGGAGGGTATGGAACGATTGCGGTAGGATATTGAGGTTTTTTTGCTCAAATAGGTTCCCATAGACAGAGTTGATGATATTCATCGTCTTCTTGTTGAGATAGACAATATATAATCTAAAAAAAATTTCTCCAGATTCTCCAATGACATATTTTTTTTCTTCACCATTTACATAGATATTGTCGATGTAGACCATGATCCTTTCTCCATCAACATCGTTATGTTTTTTCGTTGACTGGCATCTGTCTTCTATAATATCTTTGAGATCCTGGAATGTAAATTTCTTTTCAAATATCTGGAAAATATCGAACCTAAAAAATGAGAACCTACTTTCATCCAACATGAAGTAATGCGTGTATTTCGGATATTCTCGTGATTCATCAGTGATCTTGACGAGGTTTTCGTGGAGGGTATACTGCAGAATCTGTTCCTGTTCACGGATCTTATAGACACGAAAACTAGGATGTAATTCAGAGAGCTGCTCGTATCGGATATACAACAAATCACTCATTTATAATGTAAAAATTACCATTTAGAAACGTAGTATATGTAGGAGCATATGATATATATTTTCAAATACACAATGTATGTTTAGTCTTCGAGTTGATGTTGCGGTGTATCAAGCGAAGTCAGAACATCATCATACAGTTTATTGAGTTCTTCGATTGTTTCAGTGATAATGGGTTCTCTTTCTGTTGTGATGTCCATACATATATAGTCCTCACGCATGGCGATCCGCAAAAAAGATAAAAGGGCTTTTGGGAAAATTCAGCTTCAAGGTATAGTTTTTTGTGAAATTTGCAAGATATTCTCTCTTCCTTCATCAATAAAAAAATCTCCCGGACAACGTTCGGAAGATTGGGATAGTGAAAGTAAGATAGTTACTTTTTTTTAGTTGTTTTCTTTGTGGTAATTTTTTTCGCTACTGACTTCTTCGCCTTACTCTCCTTTTTGGCTACTGGTTCTTTTTTACTACTTCAAGCTTTAGATTTTTGACTTCAAGCATTTTCTATGATAGCGAGACAATCTTTTAATGTAAGATCAGAAGCATCTTTCCCTCCTTTTGGTATCTTATAATTATTCCCTTCATATTTGATATATGCACCGTACAAACCATTTAAGATTTCAACCTTTTCCCCCTTATGATCAAAGGTATTGATATACTTATTTTTCTCTGTATCGATTTTCTTCTCGAGTAGTGGGATAATGTCGTCCATAGTGATGGTGTATGGATCAAGCGTCTTCGGGATGGAAACGAAGAGATTCTTATATTTTAGATAAGGTCAGAATTTTCCTACAGCAACGGTGATCGGTTCGCCTTCATACTTACCTGCGATTCTTGGCAATGCAAACAATGCAAGTGCATCTTCGAGTGTCAATGTCTCTATCGTTTGTCCTGGTTTCAATGATGCGAATTTTGGTTTTTCCTCATCTTGTGCGGTACCTATTTGCACCATAGGACCGAACCTTCATATTCTTGCTACTACCAACTTTCCGGTATTTGGATCTCTTCCAAGTTCTCTATCAGCACTTTGTTTTCCTGCATTCGCCATCGTATTTTCCACTTCCTTGTGGAAAGGTTCATAAAATTCTTTTAGCATCTGTGCTCGTTTTAATTTTCCTTCAGCAATGGTATCAAATTCTTCTTCTACGCTCGCAGTGAAATTATAATCCAAGATATCCTTGAAGTGTTCGCAGAGGAAATCATTGACGACCATACCGATATCGGTAGGGAAGAGTTTTTGTTTTTCTGCTCCAGTCATCTGTTTCTTTTCTTCGGATTTGATGACTCACAATCTGAGCGTATATTCTCTAAATTTTCTTTCGAAGCCATTTCTATCCTCTTTGACGACATATCATCTTTTCTGGATGGTAGAGATGGTAGGCGCATAAGTTGACGGTCTTCCAATACCCAATTCCTCGAGCTTCTTGACTAGACTCGCTTCTGTATATCTTGGAGGATGATTTTTGAATTTTTCTGTTGCTGTTATTAGTTGATTGATGAGCTGTTCTCATTTGGTCAATTTCGGTAACATACCTGCGGTTTCACCTTCTTCATCTTCATCTTTGGACTCGAAATAGACTTTCAAAAATCCATCGAACTTCACGACTTCTCCACTAGCGATAAATTGTAGCTTGTTTGTAGATATATCGATAGTGGCTTTGGTTTTTTCAACTTCAGCTGGTGCCATCTGAGATGCAATAGTTCTTTTTCGGATGAGTTCATAGAGTTTTTTTTCTGAGGCATCGCTTCCTGCTATCTGGTTTTCCATATGAGTAGGTCTGATACATTCGTGTGCTTCTTGTGATCATTTAGATTTAGTTATATACTGTGTAGGTTTGGAATACTCTTTTCCATATCTTTTGGTGACTTCATCAGCTGCAGCTTTGATAGCAAAATCTGAGATATTTACGCTATCAGTTCTCATATAGGTGATCAAACCAGCTTCGTAAAGTTTTTGTGCAACCTGCATCGTTTTTGCAACAGAAAATCAGAGTTTTCTGCTTGCTTCCTGTTGGAGGGTTGAGGTAGTAAATGGAGCCGAAGGTGACTTCTTTCCTGGCTTCACTTCGATATTTGCTATTGTATATGTAGCATCCTTGCATGATTCGAGAAACTTCTTAACCTCTTCTTCATTCGACAAATCTTTTGAAAGTTCCGCCTTAAATTCTTTCTTGGCATCGCCAACAAAATTCCCTACGACCTTAAAAAAATGTTCTGATTCAAATTTTTGGATTTCCCTTTCTCTTTCGACAATCAACCTTACGGCGACGGATTGGACTCTTCCCGCACTCAATCCCATTTTGATTTTTTTCCAAAGAACTGGTGAAAGTTCGAATCCTACCAATCTATCGAGAATTCTTCTCGCTTGTTGAGCATCTACGAGATGCATATCTATCGTTCTTGGTGTTTTTATAGCTTTTTCAATTGCATCTTTGGTGATCTCATGGAAGACAATTCTTGGTGTAGTCTTGATATCCAATCAGAGTGCATTCGCAACATGCCGTCAGATAGCTTCTCCTTCACGGTCCTCATCCGTTGCGATCCGGACTTTGTCGGACTTTTTCGCTAACGATTTGAGTTCGTTGACGATTTTGACTTTATCAGGAGAGATCTGATATTTTGGTTCAAAATTATTTTTGACGTCCACACCAAGTTCTTTTTGGGGGAGATCGACCACATGGCCGAATGATGCTTTGACTTCAAATCCTTCTCCGAGGAATTTTTTGATAGTCTGAGACTTCGCCGGAGACTCCACAATCACGAGATGTTTCATACGATTGTATCTACAATAATATAAATTTCACTTAAGAGATAAGGCCTATAGCTTAAGCCCAAGCGCTTATATAGTACGTTAAGTTTTGAGCTTCATGCTTTAAACTAAACAATAGGCGTAGTTTACGATATTTGCCAAATATTTCAACCAAAAAATATATAACCATATAACTAAGGGAAATAGTACAAAAAATATATTATGAGGTATGAGAAACGACAGTACCTGCAACATAATTCATATGAATATGAGAGAAGAATATAAAGATAGAGAGCTGTGCTCTCAGTGGTATTTGTAAAAATATAAGTATGTATAAGGTATTTTACGTGCATATATATATATTTCAAAAATATCTTGAAATTTCAAAAAAAATTAATATATAGCACGTGTCACTTTATAGTGCTTAGTGATATTTTGTTTTATATCTTTAATGAACATATGTAATGAAAACTCCATTTGTACCATTAGAAGACCATGTGCTGATAGAGCCGGTCACAGTAGAGACTACAACTAAGTCGTGAATCATCCTTCCAGAATCCAAAGAAAAACCCAACAAGGGGAAGGTACTTGCCGTAGGTCCCTGAAAAATCTTAGAAAATGGACAAAGAGGCCCTATGGATGTTAAGGTTGGGGATATAGTCTATTTTAGTAAATACTCGCCCGATGAGTTAGAAGTAGATGATAAAAAGTATCTTATCATCAAACAAAACTCTATTCTTGTCAAAGAGCAATAATCTCCTTTATTTAATAAGATGATGAAGATGAAAGACAAAATAATGAAGAAACATGAGATTGCTACGATGATAAAAGCTATCAAAACTGCTCCTACAAAGCATATTGATAAAAAGGTAATGGATCACATACGATCTCTAGTATTTGAACGACTTAGACAGTATGATGTGTATCAAGATGATGCTTGAGTGATGGATCATTACCAACAATTATTATATGCTGTCGAGTCTTTGTATACCTATATCTATACCAAAAAAAATTCTCATTTAACCAAAGAAGATGCAAAAGTTTTTGCAAGTTATATTTCAGACAGAGTCAAAAAGCTCAAGGATATAATAGAACAAACCAACTAATTTTATTTTGTAATCATAGTATATCATGGCAAAACAAGTACATTACAAAGAGAATGCTCGCAAATATATGTTCCAAGGTATGGAAATGGTTGCTGATGCGGTCAAGGTCACAATGGGACCAAAAGGAAGAAATGTTGTTCTAGCAAAATCTTATGGAGCTCCAGTTATCACCAATGATGGAGTGACGGTAGCCAAAGATATAGAATTGGAAAATCCACTGCACAATGTAGGAGCTTCCATGATCAAGGAAGCGGCTGAAAAAACCAACAAAGAAGCAGGAGATGGAACAACAACTACAGTGGTATTATCTCATGCGATGGCAAGCGAAGGGATGAGATATATCAGATCTGGCGTCAATCCATTCTCATTGGCAAAAGGACTCCACAAAACTGTTAATCATGTGATCAAAGAGCTCAAAGACAAAGCTAAACCTATCAAGAATAAAGAAGAAATCAAACAGGTGGCTACGATTTCTGCACAAGATGAAGAAGTAGGAAATCTCATTGCAGAAGTTATGGAAGAGATTGGAAATGATGGAACAGTTACTGTAGAGGAAGGCAATACCTTTGGACTTAGCAAAGAGGTCAAGACAGGTATGCAATTTGATCAAGGATATCTTTCTCCTTACTTTGTCACCGATCCACAAAGAATGGAAGCAGTGGTAGAAAAACCATATATTCTGGTCACTGACAAGAAAATATCTTCACTCAAAGATATTCTTCAGCTCCTCGAAAGTGTTGCTATGAGTGGCAAAAAAGAATTTGTTATTATTGCTGAAGAGGTTGATGGTGAAGCATTGGCGTCATTGGTGCTCAATAAAATCAGAGGTATGCTCAATGTGTTGGCAATCAAAGCTCCTGGATTTGGTGATACCAAAAAAGAAATACTCAAGGATATTGCTACGGTGACTGGAGCTACTTTGATCACTGAAGAGGTAGGATTGAAACTTGAAAATGCTACTATAGAGATGCTTGGTAAGGCAGATAAGATCATTGCTACCAAAGACAATACGATCATCGTCAATGGTCATGGTGATCAACATGCTATCGAAGAAAGAGCTCAAATTTTAAAATCTCAGATGGAAAACACTAAGAGTGAATATGACAAAAATAAACTTACCGAAAGATTAGCAAAACTTGTTGGTGGTGTAGCAGTCATCAAAGTAGGAGCTGCAACTGAAATGGAGATGAAAAACAAAAAATACAAAATTGAGGATGCGCTCAATGCTACTAGAGCTGCTGTCCAAGAAGGTATTGTAGCTGGTGGTGGAGTCGCATTACTCAAGATTGCGAAGACACTTGATACACTCAAGTTTGATGATGAAGATGAAAATGTTGCTATCCAAATCGTGAAACATGCTATCCAATATCCTGTTATTCAAATAGCAAACAATGCTGGATATAAGGGTGATTGGGTTGTAGAAAAGGTCAAAGAAGAAAAAGATTTCAATCACGGATTTGATGCGAAAACAGGAGAATTCAAAGATCTTGTCAAAGCAGGAATTATCGATCCAGCAAAAGTTATCAGGGTAGCACTTGAAAACGCTGTTTCTACTGCTGCGATGTTCTTGACTACGGATGCAATGATTACCGAGATTCCTAAGGAAGAAAAAGAACATACTCATGCGCCTATGATGGATGATATGTACTAATATAGTAAAAAGTTTTATTTCCTAAATATAAGAAGGAAATGAAAGAACATGCGAAAAAAATCTGAGAGGGTTTCGCTGGATTGTTCCGTGATTTACGAAAAAATAGTATTCAGCTCAGTAAACAGATCAATACCTTTCTCTGAAGAACAGGATGGATTATTGTAGCTGAAATAATAGTAGTATGGATATTGTTGGCAAGCTATCTCCATCGTATCGAACGTGCTCGTTCTATGGAATATGTGTATGATCGACAGCCTCGTTGGACAACATCTCTTCGAGATGATTGATGGATTCGTGATATGTATCGTGATATAGAGCGTATGCAACAACGCATGCAACGTACACGTGCATATTATGACAACCTATTTACTACTATAAAACTTCCTGATCATAGTGCAAATTATCAAAAATATTTTCGATCAGAAACAGGGAAGGGCACATATTCTCTTACTTATGATCAAGGGAAAACCGAAGGATTTGTTCAATTGGTTGATAAAAATAAACTCTCTAAAATGGTAGAAGCATTGCATAGCCAATGATTAGCCACAGAAACAACTACTTCCACAATCTTCTTTAGTGGACAGATACAATACATTCAACCATTACTTACATTACTTCAAAACCAATAGTGTACAAAAATCCCTGTAAAGGGATTTTTGTATGCTTAGCAATATTTGTATTTTTTTTGAAAGCATATATACTTAGTATATACTTTTATCTCTACTTGAGAGTATATGAATATAGAAAAATTTACAGAAAAAGCAGCGGAAGCATTACAGGAAGCACATACCTTAGCACAGCAACAACATAATCCTTCGTTAGAAGCTGTGCATCTTTTGGCAGTATTACTCAAACAATCTGATGGATTTGTTCCTCAGATACTTTCTAGGATGTGAGTTTCGGTTACAGACATTACTTCAAGGGTTTTCAATGAGCTTTCCAAACTTCCCAAAGTATCAGGTGAATATCACATAAATGTTCATCCAGATATCCAAAGAATTCTAGAATATGCAGAACAAGAGATGAACAAGATGAAAGATCAGTATCTGACAACAGAACATCTCTTATTGGGTATCCTGAGATGAGCATCATCATTGCAAACACTGCTTGCTCAATATACTATCACCTATGATTTAACTTTTTCAACGATAACAACCATGAGAAATGGAAAGACTATAGACAATCCAACACCAGAAAGTACTATGGATGTCCTCAATAAGTATGGAAGAAATTTGACGAAATTAGCGGAGGAAGGGAAATTGGATCCGGTGATTGGAAGAGATGATGAAACCAGGAGAGTCATCCAGATTCTTTCTCGTAGGACAAAAAACAATCCTGTACTTATCTGAGATCCTGGTGTAGGAAAGACAGCAGTCATAGAATTGTTAGCACAATTGATTGTCAAACAGGAAATACCTGATATTTTGCTCAACAAACAGATTATCGAATTGGATATGGGAGCGTTGATGGCAGGAAGTAAATATAGAGGAGAATTTGAAGAAAGACTCAAAGCAATCCTCAAGGAGGTAGAAGAATCACAGTGAGGAATTATTTTGTTTATTGATGAGCTCCATACCGTAGTTTGAGCAGGCAAGACGGAGTGATCTATGGATATGGGAAATATGCTCAAACCAGCGTTGGCAAGAGGTCAGATTAGAGTTATTTGAGCTACGACTATCAATGAATATCGCAAATATATCGAAAAAGATGCAGCACTCGAAAGAAGGTTTCAACCAGTATTAGTAGATGAACCATCTAGAGACGATGCTTTGGCGATCATGAGAGGAATCAAAAAAACGTACGAAATGCATCATGGAGTAAAAATTACTGATGCTGCCGTCGTAGCAACGGTAGATTTGTCGATGAAGTATATTACTGATCGTAGGTTGCCTGACAAGGCTATAGATCTTTTGGATGAAGCTGCTGCATCGGTCAAGATGTGATTGACAAGTATTCCTGCTCCTGTGATGAAACTAGAAAAAAAACTTTCACAGCTGGAAATAGAAAAGCAAGCATTATTACTCGAAAAAAAAGAAAAAAACGAAACAAGAATCCAAGAAATCGAAAAAGAGATTGCGAATACCAAAGAACTCTACCTCAAAAAAAAGGCGGAATGGGAATCAGGAAGAAATTTATTGATAAAGATTAAAGAACTAAATGATCAGATCAAACAGTTTGAACACGAAGCAGAAATCGCAGAGAAACAAACTGATTACAACAAAGCAGCAAAAATCAAATACTCACAAATACCTGCTTTACAAGAAGAAATCAAAGCTATCGAACAAAAGATAGAGGAAGCGAAAAGCTCAGAGACGATTATTATCAAAGATATCGTAGAAGAAGAGGATATCGCTGTTATTGTAGCTAAATGGACAGGAATACCTGTTTCCAAGCTGATCCAATCAGAAAAGGACAAACTTACTCATTTAGAAACATTATTATCAGAAAAGGTTATCTGACAAGAACAAGCAGTAATTGCTGTCTCCAAGGCGATTCGTAGATCAAGAGCTGGACTCAAAGATCCCAAAAGACCTATCGGATCATTTTTATTCCTGGGTCCTACCGGTGTCGGAAAAACAGAATTGGCTAAGCAACTTGCTATTCTGCTCTTCAATGAAGAAAAATCCCTTATCAGAATAGATATGTCAGAATACCAAGAAAAGCATTCAGTTGCTAAATTGATTGGTTCTCCTCCAGGATATGTAGGGTATGAAGAAGGAGGACAACTCACCGAAGCAGTCAGAAGAAAACCATATTCAGTGATTTTGTTTGATGAAGTAGAAAAGGCTCATCCTGAAGTCTTTCATACCTTATTACAGCTCTTGGATGATGGAAGATTGACTGATGCCAAAGGAAGGACGGTAGATTTCAAAAATACCGTTATTATCCTCACTTCCAATATCGGTAGTGAGATCATCATACAAAAACTTTCTGGAAAGAAAAAAGAAAAGATAGATCTGGATAGAGATATCATGCCACTACTCCAATCACATTTTAGACCAGAATTTCTCAATAGACTTGATGATATCATCTTATTCAATCCTATCAATGAAGCAATGATTGAACAAATAACTACATTACAACTCCAGTGAGTAGTTGATTTAGTGAAAAAAGAAAAAAACATCACCCTTACCATCGATGATGCAGTCAAGGCATATATCGCCAAAGTTGGTTATGATCCAGCTTTTGGTGCAAGACCACTCAAAAGAGCATTACAAAATTTATTGATCGATGAACTTGCTTTAGAAATCATCGAAGGCAAAATCAAGGAGAATAGTAAAATTACTGCTAAATTAGACAAAAAGAATACGATTGTATTTAAATAAAAAAAGGGTCTAGAGTAGTTGAAACTGTTTAAATTATCATTATAACCAGTTCATGACTACTAAAAACCCCTATAGAAAAAATAGCCACTTGTGAGTGTGAAAAACTAGAGAAATTTTGAAGTATTTTTCTAAAGATTTAAC
>CAZBWI010000017.1:0-7205 GCA_964495825.1 uncultured Candidatus Peribacteria bacterium
GAAAAAAATATCTAATAAGACAATGTCGAAATATGTCGAACAACATAAGAATATTACTTACCAGAACGTATCTTTTTTACATATTTGATTGCTGATCTATATGTATCACCTCGCAGATGATACTGAGATACAGATAATTGTTCCTGATATTCTTGAGATTCAAGGATTTCTTTGATAGCGTTCATTTGCAAATAAAAATCTTTTAAATGTTTATGAGAAAAAGGATGAGACTCAAGAGATAATATAATACCAGACAAATCATCAAACATTTTCTGAAGACGTGCATTGATATCATAATAAGAAGGATCTATTTTACTCAAGAGATAATCCATAGCATCCGATCTAACTTCATGATAATATTTTTCCATCCTCTTATATCTATCTATCTCGATATCATCCCACAAAACATCAACAAGACAATCATCTAAAATATTCATTTCTTCCTGGATGCGCATATCCAAAAAATTAAACATATCTTCCGAAAGATATTTTTGATCATCTAAAACACAAAGAAGATCAGCTATAGTAGCATAACATATCTGCATTTTTTTGGCAACATCAGGAAATTTCTTCAAATTTTCAGAAATGGAAATAGTAGCAGAGGATCCTATTATATTATTTATCAATAAGGAAGATTTCTTCATGACAAATCATAAAATAAAACAAATATATAATATATAAAAGAAGAAAAAAGTCAAGTAAATAAAAAGCCGAGAGTATACTCTCGGCTCATAAAAATAATTTAATAATGTAAGACATCATCCCCGACAAGAATACGATAATCCATAGTCTCAACGTTGAAATAAATAATAATACGTTTACCATATGTATCGTATGCTACAATGAACGCATCATAAGGTTTGCCTTTGGGATAATAAGATCGATTAACATCAGCTGTTTGTTGTTTGATAGCTTCCTGTTGACGGAGAGCAGATTCTGCTAAAGTTTTGTACTTTTTGTTGATCATATATTTGTACAAAGTCCCTCTTTTTGTTTCTACCTTTTCGATCTGAATATCTGTAGTATCAAATGCTTCGAAGTTGTACTTAAATTCATCGACACTACGAATATAATAATAAGCACCTACCTGAACTTGAGTAATAGTAACCTGAAACTGTAGAGAATCAAGTTTATCATATATATGTATCAACTTCTGCTGTTTCAAAGTATCGGGCGTGCCATCAGATTTAAAAAACAACTGCTCAGTAGGACGCTGATTGAGATTGACGAGATTATGAACTAGTAACGTATCCAAGTTTGCATCACGAGGAATAATTTTCTGAAGTTTGATAGTATCCCTCTTGCATTTAGGAAGAATATGTCCCCAATAAATATCATCACCAGTTTCGCCGGAATGAGAGTAGAAAAACATTGAGTCTGCATTAAAAAACCAACGATCGTCGGCAGAAGTATTTATAGATAGCGCCTCTGGTTTCGACCATTGTCTATCCTTGTCTATATACATACAGAAGATATCGTACCCTCCACTCTTACCACCGACATCAGAACTGAAATACAATATTTTTCCATCTGAACTCAATGACACATCCACTTCATCACCCTCGGTATTAGCGAAATCGAGTGGAATAAAATCAATATATTCACCAGCATCATTTGCTATCGCCCAGTAGAGATCATGTTTACCATGACCACCAGGACGTTCACTGGAAATGACCATGATGTTGTTCGATTCCGCTGCGCTCTGATCATGATACGATGAGTTGATGGGTGACTTCATTCGTAAAGGTCGAGACCACTGTTTCTCACCAAGCACAGAACGATAAAGATCTCCTTCACCGAATGTTTTGTAGGTGAACAACTGTGGTCCTTCAATAGAATATCCAGCCAAAGCTGTGTAATCATCATTATTCAAAAAATAAAACATTTTCGGCGACGACCACATATGATCAATATAATGTGATGTATAGATATTCTCATTATACTGAAGAGCAGCTTCATCGGTATGTCTGTTTTTTCTGTTCGAAGTGAAGTAGAGTACCCCATTGATAAAGATGGGTGCATAATCATCCTTAGAGGAATTAATTGAAAGAGGTTCGATGACAAGTGAATCATTCTCCCCCAACTTCTGCCAGGATTTACCAGAAGGTTTGTTCTGACCACAAAGAGCGGTGGCAGTCATCATACAGATGACGACCACCAAAAGAGAAAACAATCGATATGTCATTTATTACTCCTCCCTTCATTAAAAACTTTACGGATAAAAAATAAATTGCTCATGGCTTTGTAGGTATATGTTGTTGCATCCACCCATGAACCATAAGCACACAAATATCCGAAACTCCATGATTGGGCAGTAACACCGACATCAAATTTCAACGCTCCAACAGAACGGTAACCCGCTCCGAACCAGAACATTTTATTGAATTTAAAATCCAATCCAGTCTCCCAACCATAAGCTTTGTCAGTTGCAAAAACGCCAGCCGCAGAAAAATCCAATGCACATTTCTCGCTCAAGCTGAAGGTATATCCTCCGACAAAATAATAGGTACGCTGAGTCATATTAGTCAAAGCAAGATTCTTGAAAGAGTTTTTCACATCAATTAAGTTTGTCGCACTTACTCCGATATAGTATTTGTTTTCACGGAGAAACGAAAATCCACTTGATGCATTTCCACTGGGCTGGAATTGCGAAACATTAGTCAGACCCGGATCATTGGGATCGAGAACGATAGCATCGGATGCTGCAAATTTATTTTGCATAAAATGTCCACCCAAAAAGAAAGATAGTTTATCTCCTTTTTCCTTGTTAAGGAAAACGTGATAAACAAACGCTAACTGGACGTCCAAATGTGCAGATAAACCTGCTTCTTCACGATCGATCTTACACCCTAAGCCAATACCGTCGGTAATGAAACCTGAAGCAAGAAGCGTTCCCTGATTCGGATGACGATTGAAGGCATCCATACGTGCACCGCCCAAAAGCGTAAGCGTCGGTACGGATCGCATAGATACGAGTGACATATTATGGAGTTCAGGTGATTTATGGAACCAAGAATTAATATTCTGGCCTACCTGAAGTTGAGCTGCGCTGTAATTAATCATCCCGATTAACAATACAGCGATGATTATAAACTTTTTCATAGCTGTAATTATTTTTGAATGTTAATGGATGATTTGAATTGGTACAGCTTACCGTTTTCCGTCACTGCTATGTAATAATAGTAAACAGAATTGGCAGCAGCTTTATTATTCTTAGGATCCCAGGTGAATGCACAGTCCGAAGACTCAAACACCTGTTCGCCCCAGTCAGTGAAGATCTGAACAACGAAGGTATCATATTCACATCCGCCTTGGACTTTGAAGACATCATTATAACCATCATCATTGATAGTCACAAGGTTAGGAATGATAATACAATCGTCCGTGCCCTTATCCACGTAAATGGAGTCGGTAGCAGTGCAACCGTTTTCGTTGATAAGTATACCCAGGTAGGGACCCGGGGGAAGATTGTCTATGATTTGTCCTGGTGGAACAGAATCCACTAATACGCCGAGCGAATCATACAAATAGAAAGTGTTGCTGAACGGACTCCAGTAAATGTCTTCCGTATAGAGAACAACTTGTCCATCTTCTGATTGTTGGCATACTGTTGAAGTGATAGTAGTGAAAAACTTTATGGGTTCATAGGGCTGTTCCACTTCATAGGTTTCATAAATGTTACATCCGAGTACATCAGTAATAGTGAGATTGTATGTTCCCGAGGGAATGTTAGTAATATTCTGCGTCATCGCACCGTTACTCCAAGCGAAAGTATACGGACTCGTACCACCGTGGACTGCGTCCAAGGTAATTGAACCAGTACTATCGCCATAACAAATAACAGGAATAATATTCACAGTTCCAACAGTAATGGGTAATGGCTGTTCAAGTGTAAGCGAAAACATCCATGTACATCCCAATATGCTGGTGAACGTCACAGAATAATTACCTGCAGTTAACCCGCTAATAAATGGTGCAGGAACCGTATCGGTACTGATGGTATCTCCCGTAGAAAAAATAGCTACATATGGGAAATCTGGCCCGATAGGCTCTATCTGCCAATAGCCGTCCGCACCGTTATTGCATGAAATGGTGTGAACAGAATCAACAAACAATGTTTGTGCAGGCTGCGTAATAGTGAACGTGGTTTGAGCAATACAGCCGACGGTATCAAATACGGAAACCTGATAGACGCCCGCGGGGACATCGATGATATCCTCGGTCACCTGAGGGAATAATATTCCATCATACAACCAGGTATAACTCAAGGTTCCTGAACCGCCATTGGTAGTAATCCATATCCCGCCATCGGTCTCACCATAACAACTTACATTGTGAAGCGAATCCAAAGTGACAAGGATCGGATTGGGTTGTCTAATCACGACAGAATCGATGACCGAACATCCCACACTATCAGTTACGGTAAGCGTATAAGTGCCTACAGACACATTAGTGATAAAAGGTGTCGTTGCACCATTGCTCCATAAGTAATTCAGAAGACCAGTCCCTCCGCCAAAAAACGCTTCAGCTGAACCAGTGTTGCCACCGGAACAGAGAACGTCATGCGAAGTGATATAGCCCTGAATGGGAAGTAATGGTTCGATACGGATCGTTCCGGAAACCGAACAAACAGAATCATCGGTCACCGTATATGTATAATCTCCTACCGCTAATCCTCCAATAGAGAACGCTGTAGAAGCGAATCCATTCGGACCTATCCAAGTGACATGATAACCAGGCATCGGATCACCTCCAGAAGGAAATAATTGGATGCTACCTGCAGTGTTTTCATAACAGGTATTATGTGTCACGGTATAATTTACTACAAGCGGAGCTGCTGATTGATTGATGATAGAATCATAATACATAGCACATCCACTTGGATCTGTAACAGTAATGGAATATGTTCCGGCAACAAATGCAGGTGAAGTAGTGAACACCGAATCATTCGTAGTGAACGATCCATTGGTATACGCAGAACTCCAAGCATAGGTATAGTACACACCGACATCAGCACCTGGAGCCGTGATACTTACTGAACCAAGAGAACCGTTGCATACATAAGAAGTCGGAACAATATTCACAGGAACCATTGCAAGATTAGGAATAATAAGCGTGTCAAAATACATGCAGCCATTGAAATCGGTGATAGTGAGTGCATACGTGCCTCCTCTAACGTTCACAATATTTTGTGTTGTGTACGTGGAATCAAAATTAATTTCTTTCCAAGAAAAGACATATGGCGCTACGCCGCCATTGACGACCAACGAAATTGCACCATTATTATGTCCATCACAATCGCTAGGAGTAATAGTAGGTACGATGCTGATTGGCAACGGTTCAGTGATAACAATAGCAGCAGTTGCTGTACAAAGATTTGCATCAGTTACAGTCACGGTGTAATTGCCTGCAAGTATATTCGTAATAGAAGGAGTCATAGCACCATTCGACCAAAGGTAGGTCACAGGCCCATTTTCTCCACTGATATCAACGATACTTGCTGATCCAGTAGCAGAACCCGCACAATAAATATCATTATGTACGAGCGTTAACTGGATCGGAAATGTAGGTTCGGAAATAGTAACATTCGATACAGCTGTACAGCCGTTGGCATCAGTCACCGTCACCAAATAATTTCCAGCAATGAGATTGGTAATACTGGGTGTGATAGTACCCGTTGACCAAAGATAGGTCAAAGGACCGTTTCCGCCGATACCTGTAGCTGTCGCAGTTCCATCATTTCCACCAAAACAAGTAACATTAGTTGAGGTAGTAAGGACAGAAACAACAGTTGCAGGTTGGGTAATTACACGAGTAATATTAGCAGTACAGCCATTAGCATCTGCAACAATAAGCGTATACGTGCCAGCAGGAACATTCGAGATGTCCTGGGAAACAGCACCGTTACTCCAGTTGTACAGATACGGAAGCGTGCCACCTGCAACGTTCACGTTGATCGCACCAGTTGATGCACCGAAACAGAGCACATTAGTCTGTGTAGCTAAGGTAACCGACAACGCGGCAGCAGGTTGAGTGACGTTCACGTTGCCGACAAATTGGCAACCGTTTGCATCAGTGATCGTTACCGTATACAGTCCGGCAGTCAAGCCAGTGATCTGCGAAGTGAAAGCGCCTGTCGACCAAAGATAGGTCAAAGGGCCAGTTCCTCCGCTTGCATTCGTAACCGTAGCAGTACCGTCATTTCCGGCGAAACAACTCACATTGGTTGAAACCAAAGTTGCTTGTACAGGAGAAGAAGGTTCACTTATCATCACGGAAGCGCTTGCTGTGCAAAGATTTGCATCAGTCACCGTTACGGTGTAATTGCCGGCAACAAGTGCATTGATGGTCGGAGTAAGAGCGCCCGTATTCCATACATAGGAATAAGTGCCGGTACCGCCGACAGGATTTGCAGTAGCAGAACCTGTATTTTCACCGAAGCAATTCACATCGGTTGACGTGATGCTTGCTTGTAGAGGAAGAGCAGGTTCGGTGATAATGTAATTCGCAGTTGCAACGCAACCATTAGCATCTGTAACAACAAGTGTATAGGTACCACCAGAAATATTAGAAATATCTTCTGACACAGCACCATTCGACCAGTTGTACAAATACGCACCGGTTCCGCCAGCAACGGTGACATCAAGCGATCCGGTAGCAGCACCAAAACACAGCACATTGGTTTGTGTAACCAATGTAATTGTGATTGGAGATGGATCTACCAACGTCTCCGAGTAAACCATAGTAGCAAACAAAGCATCAGTCACCGTCACCGAATAATTTCCGGCAACAAGATTCATGACTGTTTGAGACCCAGCACCCGTCGACCAGGAATACGTGTAAGGACCAGTTCCAAAGTTGGGAACAACGGTTAATTGTCCATCAGAATTCCCCATACAGGAAATATTATGAAGAACAATAATCTGTGCCTCAGTCCACTGAGTGGAACAAAGGAGGCAAAGCGCAATAAGCGCGATTTTCAATGTACTTTTCATTTTGATATGTTTTTGATTGGTATTATTTATTTACTATTTTTGTTTTATTTGATGGTACTTATGTTAAAGAACACACATGATATATAAAAATATACCATAAGAAGCATATAAATATTTATGATAGCATTGCAATAGAGTTTTATATTTTTTTATATTTTGTCAATAAAACAATATATACAAAAAATAAAAAAACTTGACAAAAAATACTTT
>CAZBWI010000018.1:0-10990 GCA_964495825.1 uncultured Candidatus Peribacteria bacterium
ATACATATCTCTTGATACAAAATATCATCAACGAAGGCAAAAAAATCAGCGAAGAAGTAAAAAACATCCAACTCCAAATACAAAATGAACAATTGATAGCCAAAAATGAAGCAGAAAAAATAGCAACACAAAAAAAACACCTCGAAGAAAAGATTATCGATCAAGAACATCAGCTAAAAAATATTGTGAAGACACTCCAAGACCTCGAAAAAACTATCGACACCCAATCGACGTATGAATGTGAAAAAATACAAGGCAAATGCCCATTTATCAAAGCAATAAAAAAACAAACATTCGAGCAATTAGACCAGCAAAAAAACTGATTGATAGCACAACAACAACAGATCGAAATGACAATAAAAAGATTACACACAGAAATACAGTCATTGAACATAGGAGCAATAAACAAAGATAATCACAAAATACAAGCATTAGAAAAAGAGCAAACAACAGCAGAAAAACATATCGAAATGATAAAAACCTTTTTGACTGCTATCGATTACAAAAAGATAGAGAACATATACACGGACTATCTCAACCAAGACAGACAAGCAAAAGAGATAGACAAAAATATCAGTGCATTAGAACAGGAAATCAAACAAGGAGAAGAGCGAAAAAAACAGCTCCAAAAAGCGATTACTCAAAAAGAATCGATTGAAAAACAATTGGAAGATGTAGTACATACGATAGCAGAAAAAGAACAGGAGCGAAAAAAACGACAGACGGAAAAAGAGAAAATGGACACCAATATTACAGTACAATTAGAAAAGTATCATCTCACAATGAAACAGTATCATCACGACATTGATATGCTCATCAAAGAATTCAAAGAACATCAGTTAGAGAGACAAAAACTAGAAGAACAAGAAAAAATAGTAGGAAACCTCTACACTATTGTGTCCAAAGATTTGCTATTGATAGTACTACAAGAACATCTACCGATACTAAACGACATCATCAACAGCTATTTAGCGCAGATAGTCGATTATCAGATCAATCTGCAGTTAAACAAAAGCGATGCCGAAAAATTGGAACTGGAAGCCAAAATCATCGATACAAAAGGAGAAAGAGATACCAAAAGTCTGAGTGGAGGACAAAGAATAATCTTGAAATTGATTCGGATGTTAGCGATTTCTTCCTATATCAATTCCCCTATTCTCTTCCTCGACGAGACAATCAATAATCTCGACGCCGATACGGTAGGGAAAGTAGCTGATATGCTGGAGAATTTCGTAAAACAGAGAGCAATAAAATTCTACACGATCACCCACAGCCAACAGATCCAACAGATGGACATTCGAGATCACATCATAGAAATTACTAGATAAATTTTAAAAAAACAACAAAACATCAAATTCCTCCCTACTCCAAAAATAGATACTCCTCTATCAAACCTACACACATATAACACAAAGATTTTATCATACTGTATAAAAAGATGAAACAAAAAGATCTGATCTTATTTATAACAATAACATTCCTTCGAAGTATATTTTTGGCTGCATTAAAATTTTTCCTTCGATCATATCTCAAAGACATAAACATCAGTTTGGAAGAAATAGCAGGATATCTGAGTCTCTGAGGCATGATTGCATATTTTATAGGTGGATCGCTTGCCTATGCATTTCGCAAAAAAACACTTATTCTCTTTTCCTGAATGCTTGCAATACTCTGTTTGGCGATAGGAAACGCATTAGGATACTATCCATTCCGAATATTTGTAGTCCTAGTCAGTGGCATAGGATTTGCATATAGTCTATGGTTAGTAGTCAAATCAATTATTTTGAGTATAGAAATACAAAAATCGAACAATGGAGAAACAAAGATCAATGGAATCATAAACATTGCAATTCTCATCGGAATATTGATATGAAGCTATCTCGGATTCAGTATATTCGCAAAACGATGAACCAATGGATTTCAAGTGATCATAGGCCTACTTATCCTCTCAAACTTTCTGACAATGGGTATGAATTACGATAAACAGTTTGAACATAAACCGTTCCACCAAACAGCAAAAGAAATGATAAAAGATATACGAAACATCATCAAAAAATACATTTGGCTCTTGTTACCTATAGGGGTTTTGCGAGCAATTTCGACAGCAATAGGCCAAAAGATGCTAGAAATAGGAATCGATTTTTTTCAGAGAACGCCCAAAGCATCCATCAGCATCATCATCATTTCCTTTGTTGGTGCTATTCTTGGACATAGTATCTCTGCATTCTTCACCAGAAAGAAAAGGATCATCGCTATGATTTTCACTATCATATTTTGACTAACGACTATCTATTTCCCGCATATCATAGACAAATACGAATATTACATAACATTAAATATTTTCTGATTCTGTACTGGGATTTTCTTTGGTATCGCCGTCAATCTCCTAGAAGGAAGATATTTTTTTCATATTGGAGATGATCATAGGAACGAATATGGATCTGTTGCATACGGGATAGTGACCAGTATTATCATATTCTTTATCATGATTGTAGCAGATTACATCAATAAGGTGATTGGCATCAAAATAACATTCTTTTTCTTCGGTAGCCTACTTCTGCTCATGCCATTTTTCATCAAGAAATTCGACGGTCCAGATCTTACGAGAAAACATTTAAGAAGATAGCTATCAAAAAGAGCATAGTAATGCATATATTTAGAAAAAATTGTCAAGTACAACAACGCCCGATAAGGACATTTTTTTGGTTATTTACAGTATTCAGAATATAATAGTAGTGTATATTCTCTTTATATTCATGATTACACCAATGAAAAAGAAACTTTGACTAGGAATCCTTGTATTTCTTGTGTGAAGTATCGGTTTTTCCATAGCTCAAGATACCACAAACATCGATATTACTGATGTTACAGATTTTGATGTAAAAAGTGCAATGACCGATATGCAAAATCTCAAAAGTAATCTTGATGAAGTAGTTAAAGAGCTCTATGCACTCGACGCAAAAGAAAGAGAAGACAACAATACGATTTCCGATAAGTATAGAGCGACAAGAAATGAAATAGTCAATGTCATCCAGACAATAAATACAACCACAGATACCATAGCAGATCAACTTAAAAAAATAGAAACCTATAAGAAATTGATGCTCCTCACCTACAAGGATATCCAATCTTCCAGAGAAGGTATGACTGAAACAAAGGAATATATCAAAAATTTTGCAAATTTTATCTACAAACTGGACAATAAACTCTACAACGAAAATACCAACACCATAGATGAAATAAAACTCTTAGTCAATTCTGATAATATCCCATTAACACTAGCAAATGACTCACTCATACAATCTATGATCCTTCAACTCAACGATCTCATGAATGAATTCAAAAATAATGAACAACAACAATTAGAAACAATGAAAAAATTGAATGAACTCAAATCCAAGGCCAAGGATAGTATCGAAGAATACAAAAATGAAATAGAAAAATTGCAACAAAAAAAGAATTATCTTCTTCAATTTATGAAACTCTACCAAAACGACAAAACACAAAGACAATTGGATATAGAGAATCTTTTTGAAAGTACAAAAGGTGTCTATGACAAAACAATAGAATTGGTAAAAGAGGTAAAAAAATGAGTCTATAAAGTAGATTTTGATATGGAGAAAAAATTAGAAAAAATACATGTACTAGAAAATGATAACGAAGCATATCCCCTAGCCCGACCAATCTATCCTATCGAGGAGATTCAGACCTATTTTGGAGATATAGCATTCCAAAAACAATATGGGATACCACACATCGGCATCCAAATCAAAGCAAAACAATGAACACCAGTCTACGCATCACGCAATGGTGTAGTGTATTTTGTTGCAGACAATGATAAAATAGGCATCAATCGAATTATGATCGTACATACTGATGGATATATCACCGTCTATCAATATCTCAACAAAACAGAAGTAAAACCAGGAGATATCGTCAGAAGAGGGCAACTCATCGGATACAGCTGATGAGAACCATGAACAAGAGGAGCAGGATTTATTTCGCAAGGAGCAAATCTGACATTTGAAATTTTCAAAGATGGTATAGCAATGGATCCATTCGATATCCTCGATGCAAGCATTGTAAAAGATAAAAGCGTATTACCAGAAGGATATCAAATCAAATATCTAAGAGATAAATATGCAAGACCGATAGATATTACTGATCTTGAACTCATGGATGGAGAAACTCTCGAAAAAAGAGAAGCACAATTTTTACAAAAATACGGTGTAGGAATCTATAAGCAAACAGCGTTCCGAGATGATGTCATCAAAAACACAAACATCGACAAAGATGTAGTCATCTGTATAGCATTCGCAGAAAGTACACTCGGACACTATCTTAGTACATCAAACAATATCGGTAACGTAGGAAACAACGATAGATGAGACAGAGTCGGATTTAGTTCAGCATATGCAGGAGCAAGAGCGATAGCATTGACATTAAATAACAACGCATTAGGAAATTATCATACCATCAACCAACTTTCGAGATACGGTAATAAGGATGGTAAGATCTACGCATCCAGCCCGATCAATCGGCAGACGAACGTATTGAAATGTCTCTCACAGATCAAAGGATATTATATCCCTGAAGATTTCCCATTCAGGACAGGACCCAATCCAAACCTCAACAATCCAAATCCTGAGACCGTAGAATTTGGAGAACGAATCAACAAATAATAAAAAAAGTAAAAAAAAGAAACTGTCCGCTTAAGCAGGACAGTTTTAAAAAAGCAAAAAAACTCCTTATATCGGAGTTTTTTTATGGTGTAAATAACGCCACAGGACCGTGGACAATAATTCAATTAATTTTTTTGTCAATAAAAAAAAAGCAATGCAATGCTCCTTCATGGAGCGGGTGACGGGACTCGAACCCGCAACAGTCTGCTTGGAAGGCAGGCACTCTAGCCAATTGAGTTACACCCGCAAATCTCATAAACAATTAACAATGAATAATTAATAACGCATGTATTCCTTTAATCATTCATTATTCATTTTCAACTAATAATTAACTTCTGGTGGGCCTAGCTGGACTCGAACCAGCGACCAATCGGTTATGAGCCGACTGCTCTAACCAGCTGAGCTATAGACCCATGATAGTTATGATACTCATTGTTCTATATTGTTAATGGTGGGTGATATAGGACTCGAACCTATGACCCCCTGCTTGTAAGGCAGATGCTCTAGCCAACTGAGCTAATCACCCATATGATTTTTTTAATCGGTCCCACGGGGAATCGAACCCCGATTGCAGGATTGAAAGTCCCGTGTCCTAACCATTAGACGATGAGACCATATACATACATTATAGATGGCGGAATGGAAGGGACTCGAACCCTCGACCTCCCGCGTGACAGGCGGGCGTTCTAACCAGCTGAACTACCACTCCAAATAAATGAAGAATTGAGAATGTAAAATGAATAATGTTAGCATGTTTTATTTTTTTGTGATTATTCATTATTAAGTTTTCATTATTTATTTTTTTATGGAGCCGACTACGAGACTTGAACTCGTAACCTACCGCTTACAAGGCGGTTGCTCTACCAGTTGAGCTAAGTCGGCAGATAAGCATAGCTTAGCTATTTTCCTTGCTTAGCTAATGCCTTTGCAACTCTTGCTTTTTTTCTTGCAGCAGTATTCTTTTTGATAACACCAACTTTCATACATTTATCTATATATTTATACACCATATTAAGTTCTTCCTGAGACTTATTTGGGTTTTTCAAAAATTTTTTGATAGCCATTTTCATCCTAAGTTTAAATTCATTATTCCTTTTCTGGAAAACGAATGATCTATTAGCTGCTTTCTTTGCTGATTTCGTGATTGGCATCGTAATGAAATATAAATGTGTAAAGAATATATTCTTAAAACTCCGAGGGAGGGACTCGAACCCACGACCCAGTGGTTAACAGCCACTTGCTCTACCGACTGAGCTACCTCGGAATGGCTAATTTTTTGTGAACTCACCTATACGAATCTACCTATAGTTTTCAATACAAAATCTGATATATTATACACATACTTCACAACATACCGGGGACAGGACTCGAACCTGCACACCGTAAGGCACTTGGTTCTAAGCCAAGCATGTCTACCAATTCCATCACCCCGGCATAGGTATGCACATTCTCGGGAGCTAGGATTCGAACCTAGGACCTCCTGATTCAGAGTCAGACGCTCTACCAGCTAAGCTACTCCCGATCATCCTCAAAGTATCGAACCTAGAATAATTTTTTTGGTTGCGGGAGATGGAGTCGAACCACCTATCTTCGGGTTATGAGCCCAACGAGATACCGTTTCTCTATCCCGCATTACCATATTAACTAACAGTGAACAATTAATAACTAACAATTTTTGAATATTATTTTATTGTTAATTGTTATCCGTTAGTTGTTAATTCATACTGGGGAACTAGGATTCGAACCTAGACTGACGGAGTCAAAGTCCGCTGTCCTACCATTAGACGATTCCCCAATGATATTTCACAGTATAAAGACAAAATATCCTGCCTTCACAGGAATGTGATGTGTATATATAGATTTACTCACACAATGCAAGTCAAAATAGACAATTATGAATTGAATTAGCTCACGAAAACAGTACACTCAAAAACAACCTAATTTTATTTATATTTTGACGAAATATGAGAATTTTAACCTGACTGAAACCTACAGACTACCAACTCCACCTTTGAAATTATTTCGGGGCAATCAAACCGATGATGATGCTAGCAGATACATTCAAGGATGCAGAAATATTCCTATTTTTGGCAAATATGCATGGATTCACACAATTACATGATGGCAATCAATTAAGACAAAATAGCATCAACATCTTGAAACTCTATGCTGCCTGCGGAGTGGATCTCAAAAGGTTCATCATTTACAATCCTGCGGATGTGCCTGGACATACACAACTAAATCGAGTACTTACCTGTATTACACACATGGGATTTATGGAAAGAATGCATTCATACAAAGAAGCATTGGATAAATGAATAGCAAAAGAAATGAGTGTAGGAACCTTCTGTTACCCTATTCTAATGGCTGCAGATATTCTGCTATACGATGCAGATATTGTTCCCGTAGGCAAAGATCAAAAACAACACGTGGAATATGCAAGAGATATTGCAACAAAATTTAATAATACTTTTGGAGAAACCTTCAAAATTCCTGATGTACATATCCAAGAAGGAGTAGCAACAATCATAGGGATAGACGGACGCAAAATGAGTAAATCCTACAACAACTATATCGGACTTCTCGACGATGAAAAAACTATCCTCAAAAAAGTAAAACAGATATCAACAAATACGCAAACAGTCGAAGAACCAAAAGATCCAGATCAATGCAACATATATAATCTCTGTAAATTATTTTTGACACCAGAAGAAGATAAAAAACTCAGAGAGAGATATGAATTTGGATGATTAAGCTACAAAGATGCCAAAGAATATCTCTTCGAAAAGATTATGGAACTCGTAAGACCTATTCAAGAGAAATACAAGAAGATATCTGACAAGGAAATTATGGATCTCTTAGAGAAAAACGCAAAAATCGTAAAAAAAATATCAGAAAAAAAGATAGAAGACGTATATAAAAAAATAGGGTTTACCCTCTAATTATTGTTCATGGCGACACTCATACTTCTCTGAGGAGAGAGTCCAAAAAACAAACAACGAATCCAAGAAGTAAACAAAACATTACTCCCCTTTTACGATACCACACATATTCATATGTATCGTCATCGGGATACGTGAGGAAATATGGATATGGAATACGAATGCGAAAGACTCTGCGAATACCTCAAAACAATCCAAGGAAGTATAGTCTTTTTCTGTAAATCGCTATGATGTCTTTTGTGACTCAAAGCTATGGTAGAAAAAGAAATATTTATCAAACAATCGATTTTTGTAGGATTCCCACTTGGGTTCACGGAACTACATGAATTCCCAATAGAGGACTATCTCAAGGAACTCACCTCACCCGTACTATGGATACAGCACACACAAGATCCAGCAGGATGATACGAAATGATTGCAAAAAAATTATGATCGATTTCACCTGCATTCACCTGCAAAGAAATACCTGGGAATAGTCACGATTATCCTGAAATCAAAATACTGCAACAAATCATTTTAGATAATAACGCTACATAATGCCCAAAACAACACCTATCGATCTAAGTATAATAGATGCCAAAGATCTTGAAAAAATAAAAGGAAAAAAGAAAAGAGCTGACCGAGTAATGGAGCTTATTCATGAACATGGCTTAGACAAAGATAAGACATTCATGGAAGAAATTGAATCATTGATAGAAGAACTACTTAGAGAATAATAAAAAAACTGCCCAAATGGACAGTTTTTTCGTTATGAAAATAATGTATGTTATGGTGCAGGAGTCGCTGTTGGTTGTTCTGGAACAGGTGGAGGTACAGGAGCAGGTTCTGATGATATAGGAGTAGTTGGTTGTGCTGCTGGAGGTGGAACTACCTGTTGGATTTTCTCGGTTGCCTGAGTGACGACGGTAGTTGCTTTTGAAGCAACATCACTAGCTGTAGAAACAGCTTTATTCGCTACATTCCATACCTTACCCACAATATTTTCCGTCTTTTGGAAAGCTGATTGTGCAGCAGGAGAAACTTCTCACGTGATAGGATCAGGATTACCTGTAATTTTAGCGATAAATCTTACTAATCACATTATCATTTTATCGAGCATTCATTGAGAAGCAGAAGGTGATGATGCCTGTTGTACAGGTGCTGCTACTGAAGCTTGTTCACTCACAGACGGTTGAGATATATTTTGTACAGGAGTTTCTGGAGAAGTAACAGGTGGTTGATTATTTGGAACAAACACGCCAGTAGGAATACCTTGAGGAATTCATGTATTCGTTGGAGTTGATTGAGTAGGTTCCATCAAAAGAGCTTATAATATAAAACCATATATAATTATAGTCTTTTTTAGTGATTTTGCAAATTTTACGGCCTATTGTACGAGGTAAAACCACGAAAAAACTTGTTTTTTCATAAAAAAATTATACAGTAACGATAATTTATCCAGAAATTACCTCACCAATGACACTCTATGAAGGTTCAGGAGAAAGGATTGATACACGATTGAGCAAGGAATTTTCGTATTCCAGAAACTTTTTTCATCATATCATCGAAAGATGAGGCGTCCAAGTAAATGAGAAAGTAGTAAAAAAATCATATCAATTGAAAAATGGTGATCATATAGAGATAGATAATCTCAGAAGATATCTCTCCCCCGTTTTGCTTGATGAAGCACCAAATATCAAGATACCAGTTATGTTCGAAAAAGAGGATTACCTCATAATAAACAAACCAAAATGAATACTTTCACATCCCAAAACCATACGAGAAGTGCATGAGCCATCAGTCGTAGGATTTCTGTATCATACCTACAAAAACCTACCTTCCATCTGAAACTTCATCAGAGCAGGACTCCTCCACAGGCTCGACAAAAATACAGACGGACTCATGATCATCGCGAAGACGGAGAAATGATTGGAGCATTTCAAAAAATTATTCCAATCGAAATCAGAAAGCGAGCATATCGATGAGAAAGAAAAGACAGAGCTAAAAAAATTCTATAGAGCGACATGCGAGATTACCGATAAAGGAAAAAAATTTATCGAATGAATCAAAGAATTCCCATATATTATCCAAGAACCAGTAATAGCAAAATTACCCCATAATGTGCCAAAAGTTTGAATTACAAAAATCCTTGAAATAGTCAAAAAAGATAAAAAAATAGTTACCGTAAATCTTGAAATACTTACAGGTCGTACACATCAAATCAGATATCATCTCTCACATCACGGATTACCTATCATTTGAGATTATCTCTATAGCAATCCTGAGACAAAAGAACCTATGCAATTGACAGCATATAAACTGATATTTAGAGATCCAGACAACAAATTTATCACCCTCGAGATATAGTTGAGATACAATAACAACAAAATAAAATGAATTTTTTATGATATCAAAATTATCCAAATAAGCTAAATAAAAAAAATCCTCCAGAAAACCTGAAGGATTATATTTTCTCATGTAATTAAATAGATTTACCTCAACTTACGACCAAGTTTATGAAGATAATTCCAAATATAGTTTTTTCTATACTTCTCAACTATATCAGCAATGATGGTCATAATTGCAGTTTCTTCCACTTCACCACAATGGTAGTTGATAGCAGTACCAAAGACCTTCATGGTGGGTGACATCTCCGTATATTTATTAAATAACGGCGGCATGCCTTCTTTTATCTCACGAAGAGATTTAATGAGAATTTGTTTATCTTCCCTTTCTGTATTACCAACAAAAATCGATTCAAGAAGGTCTATCTCATCTTGCAATCCATGTGGTACCAATTCAGGCTTAGGAGTGACCAAATGATGTCTATCAGGGAAGTGCTTATGCATATAATACAAGATCATATTTCTTGCTTGACGATTATATGTTTTATACATAGTAACCTTCCCAAAGAAATATTTGATATCTTGATAATCAACCACAAGAGTTCCTAAACCATCAAACAAATTATCCAAAGCATACATAGCCTTTCTGGGAGGAACATAATTAGCTCGTAATTGATACTTAGGCTGGACAAAAGAGCGCCCTAATTCAATAGTATAAGGAGCATACATCCTGATAAAATCCAAAGAACAATCGAAAAGATCCATTGTTGGTGAATCAATAGCAGTATATTCCTTATTAATAAAATTAATCATATTCGCATACCTATATCCACCTACAATTTCTTTATTTTCTGGATCCCATACTATCAATTGCTTAAACCCATTATCAGCATAAGGTCCCAGATAATCAGGATGATAAAATTCATCCCAACGATCAATGTCGATTGAAAGACCAGTTCCACCGCCTCCACTTCTAAAGGACATTTCACGAAGTATGCCAACTTGTATCATCAAATTTGGACAATCCTTCCCAGAAAAGACA